>DASZJD010000001.1 GCA_035948415.1 Acidimicrobiia bacterium
CCGGTGTTGCCGGAGGACGGCTCGAGGATCGTGTCGCCGGGGCGCAGCACCCCGTCGCGCTCGGCCTGGTCGACCATCGCGAGGGCGATGCGGTCCTTCGACGACCCGCCCGGGTTCTGGCCCTCCAGCTTGGCGTAGATCCGCACCGCCGGCCTCGGGGACAGCGCCTGGATGCCGACCAGCGGCGTGTCGCCGATGAGACCGAGGACGGTCTCGGCCCTCACGCCGGGGCCCGGGGGTTCGACGCCGTCGCCGCGCCCGGGCCTCGGCGGCGCTGCCGGCCCGTCACCGCGCGGCCCGGCTACCCGCCGGCGACGGCGGGCAGGATCGAGATGACGTCGCCGTCGGCGACCGTGGTGTCGAGCTGGTCGAGGTAGCGGATGTCGTCGTCGTTGCGGTACACGTTCACGAACCGGTGGAGCTGGCCGTCGTCGTCGACGAGGCTGCCGGCGAGACCCGGATAGCGGTCGACCAGCCCGCTGAAGACCTTCCCGACCGTGGAGCCCTCCACGGTCAGGACCGCGGCGCCGCCCGCCTGCGGGCGCAGCAGCGTTGGGAGGCGGACCTCGACCGACATCGTGCCCAGTCTACGAGTCCGCCACGACGACCTCGCACTCCGCGACAACGCCCTCCCGGATGCGGTAGACGCGCAGCACCGGCTCGGCGTGCTTGAGGCTCACGAGCACGTACAGCCACTGCGGCTCCATCGCCTGGCGCACGTCGGTGTCGGACGGGTACGCGTCGGAGTGGGTGTGAGAGTGCCACACGCCGACGAGCGCCTCGCGGCGAGACTCGGCGTCGCGCATCGCCTTGATGAGGTCGCGCGAGTCGACGGTGTACGTGCGAGCGGACTGGTCCGCGTTCCTGCAGGGATAGACCGCGGTCACGACCCCGGTGGGGTCGCCGTCAGCGGTGACGGGACCGGCGAGGAGCCCGCACGCCTCGTCCGGCAGCCCGTCGTAGCAGTGCGCGACGACGGTCCGGTACTGGGCCGGCGTCAGGCGCAGGACCGGATCCGCGAACGCAGGATCAGCTCCCGCCACGCGCGTCCTGGATGGCGCGCCAGACCCGCTCCGCGGTGAGCGGCATGTCGAGGTGCCGGACGCCCAGATGGCTGAGCGCGTCCACGACCGCGTTCTGGACCGCGGGGGTCGACCCGATCGTCCCCGACTCGCCGATTCCCTTGGCGCCGAGCGGGTTCAGCGGCGTGGGCGTCTCGGTGTTCGAGACCTCGAAGCTCGGGAGCTCCGCCGCGCTCGGCATGGCGTAGTCCATGAGGTTCCCAGTGAGCGGGTTGCCGTCGTCGTCGTAGACCACCTGCTCGTAGAGCGCCTGGGCCGCGCCCTGCGCGATCCCGCCGTGCTGCTGGCCGGCCACGAGGAGCGGGTTCAGCACGCGACCGCAGTCGTCGACGGCGACGTGCCGGACGAGCTCCACCCGTCCCGTCTCGGTGTCCACGTCGACGACGGCGACGTGGGCGCCGAACGGGTAGCTGGCCTCGCCCTGGTTGAAGTCGAGCTCGCTCGCCAGCCCGCCCTCCCAGTCCGGGGGACGGCGCGTCGGGTCGTCGGTGGCGTCGGCCAGCTCGGCCCAGCTCAGCGCGGTGGCGGGGACGCCGGCCACGCCGAGCTTGCCGCCGTCGTGGAGCACGACGTCGTCCGGGCTGGCCTCGAGCAGGTGCGCCGCCAGTCGCTTCGCCTTCTCGATGACCTGCTCGCTCGCCCGGTACAGGGCGCTCCCCGCCGTCTGCAGCGACCGCGAGCCCATGGTCCCGCTCCCGCGCGGGACGAGCGCGGTGTCGGACTGCAGCACTCGCACCCGCTCCATCGGCACGCCGAGGAGCTCGGCGACGATCATCGCGAACGCGGTCTCGTGCCCCTGGCCGTGCGCCGACGTGCCGACCCGGGCGACGACGGTCCCGTCGGGCAGCACCTCCACGCCGCCGAACTCTTGGAACATCCCGCCCGCGGTGATCTCGACGTAGGCCGAGACCCCGATGCCGAGCTGGTGGACGTCGTCCCGATCGCGTCGCTCCCGCTGCTCCGCCCGGAGCGACGCGTAGCCGGCGAGCCGGCACGCCTCGTCGAGCGCCTTCGCGTACTCCCCGACGTCGTAGTTGGCACCCGTCGCCGTCGTGAGCGGGAACGCGTCCGGCGGGATGAAGTTCTGCTTGCGGAGCTCGACCGGATCGATCCCGAGCTCGTCGGCGGCCATGTCGACGATCCGCTCGAGGAACGCGGTGGCCTCCGGCCGCCCCGCACCCCGGTAGGCGGCGGTGGGCGTCGTGTTCGTGGCCGCGCTGACCGCGTTGAGCTCGACCTTCGGGATCGCGTAGACACCCTGGGCCATGGTCCGGGTCAGGAACGGGAGGAACGCTCCGATCGACGGGTAGCCGCCGGCGTCGCAGATGACCTTCACGCGGACGCCGACGAACGTGCCGTCGCGTCGCAGCCCGAGCTCGACGAGCTGGAGCTGGCCGCGGCCGTGCGTCATCGCGAGCAGGTTCTCCGAGCGCGTCTCGGTCCACTTCACGGGTCGGTCGAGGAGTCGGGCCAGCGCCGCGGTGACGATGTGCTCGCAGTAGGCGCCGGTCTTGGCGCCGAACCCGCCCCCGACCGCCGGCGCGACGACGTGGACGCGGTCCGGGTCGATCTCGAGCGCCGCCGCCAGCGGGTCCCTCACCCCGAACGGGGCCTGGGTCGGGACGGTCACCTCGAGCCCACCGTCGGCCCGGGGGGCCACGAGGATGCCGTTCGGCTCCATCGGCACCGGCGCGACCCGCTGGTTCACGAACCGTCCTCGCACGACGACCTCGGCCTCGTCGAGCACGGTCGGGTCCTCGCCGAAGTTGAACTCGATGGCGAGGTTCGAGCCGTGCTCGGGGAAGAGGAGCGGCGCGTCGGCAGCGAGCGCGGCCTCCGGGTCGAGCACGACCGGCAGCGGCTCGTAGTCGACGACGACGAGCTCCGCTGCGTCCACGGCCTCGGCGCGGGTCTCGGCGACGACGACGGCGACGGCGTCCCCGACGAACCGGACGACGCCGTCGGCGAGCGGCGGCCGGCTGAAGACGGGCGGGAGCATCACGAAGCCCTGGACCGGGGCAAGCGCGAGGGTGTCGACGGTGTGGACCGCGAGCACGCCGGGCATCGCTGCCGCCTCGGTGGTGTCCACGTCGGTGACTCGGGCGTGGGCCACGGTCGAGCGGACGAACGCCACGTGCGCGGTGCCGGGCAGGGCGAGGTCGTCGAAGTACGTCGCCTCGCCGCGCAGGATGCGGGGGTCCTCGACGCGCTGGACCGGGTTGCCGAGGATCGAGCCCGACGTCGCCACGGTCGGACTCTATCGAGGCGCGGGATATCGGCGGGCGAGCTCCGCGAGCACGGAGTGGAACTCCTCGATCGTCGAGCCGATGACGTCCGCGACCGACTCGACCCGATCGATCCGGCCCGCCACCTGGCCGCCGAACGCGAACGCGCCGCCGAGGTCGCCCTCGAAGTACAGGCCGAGGATGCCGTCGAGCGTGCCGAGCGTGACCCGCTCGTCCGACCGCTCGTAGGCCTCGCTGCGCTCCGTGGCCAGCACGCGGAACGACGGCTTGTGCCAGCGGTTCAGGAAGACCGTGCCGGTCTCGGACGTCTCGACGACGAGCTGCTTGTACCGGTCGTGGACCGGCGACTCGGCGGCCGAGACCATGCGAGTCCCCATCTGGACGCCCTCGGCACCGAGGGCGAACGCGGCGGCCATCGAACGGCCGTCGCAGATGCCGCCGGCCGCTACCACCGGCACGTCGACGCGCGAGCAGATCAGCGGCGTGAGCACCATCGTGGCCACGTCGCGGCTGGCCTTGAAGCCCGCGCCCTCGCCGCCCTCGGCCACGATGCCGTCGACCCCGGCGGCCACCGCCTTCAGCGCGCCGCGGAGTGACGGGACGACGTGGAACACCGTGATGCCGGCCTCGTGGAGGGCGTCGGTGTACGTGGCGGGATCACCCGCCGACGTGGTGACGAACCGGACCCCCTGGTCGTGCACGAAGTCGACGATCCCGGGGTCGCGGACGAACAGCTGGGCGATGTTGACGCCGAAGGGCTTCTCGGTGAGGTCTCGCATCCGGGCGATCTCCTCCCGCACCTCGGCGAGCTGACCCGACGACGTCTCGATGATGCCGAGCGCCCCGGCGTTCGAGACCGCCGACGCCAGCTGCGCCCGGGCGATGTAGCCCATCGGAGCCTGCAGGATCGGGTGCTCGACGCCCAGCAACTCGGTGAGGCGGTTGCGCATCGGCGCACGGTACCGTCGTCCCATGGTCGCGCGAAGCGCCGCCAAGCCCGGCCGGACCCCCACCATCAACAACCGACGGGCTCGCTACGACTACTTGGTCCTCGACACGGTGGAGTGCGGGATCGTGCTCGCCGGGTCCGAGGTCAAGTCGCTGCGAGAGGGCCGAGCCACGCTGCAGGACTCGTACGCGAGAGTGATCGACGGCGAGATGTGGCTCCACGGGATGCACATCGCCCCGTACGCGTTCGCGCGAGCCGAGCTGGACCCCGTGCGACCCCGCAAGCTGCTGCTCCACCGCCGACAGATCGACGAGCTGACGCGGGCGACCGCCGAGCGGGGCGTGACCCTGGTGCCGCTGCGGGCGTTCTTCAGGGACGGCCGGGTCAAGGTCGACCTGGCCGTCGCCCGCGGGAAGCGCTCCTACGACAAACGTCGGACGATCGCCGAGCGGGACGCCCGACGCGACATCGAGCGGGCGCTGAAAGGGCAGCGCGACTGAGCCGATGGAGCTGCTGACCGTTGGCCACGGCGCGCAGGCCGCGGAGACCTTCTCGGCGCGCCTCACCGGCGCGGGGATCGGCCTGGTGGTCGACATCCGCCGCTTTCCGGCCAGCCGACGTCACCCGCAGTTCGGCCGGGTCGAGCTGGCCCGATGGTTGCCGGAGCTCGACGTCGCGTATCGCTGGGAGGAGCGGCTCGGGGGGCGCCGGACGGGCCTCCCGGAGTCGCCGAACGCCGGCCTTCGCAACGCCGCCTTCCGTGCCTACGCCGACTACATGGCCTCGACCGTGTTCCGGGCGGCCTTGGACGAGCTCCTTCGCGCCGCCGAGCAGGTCGAGTGCGCGGTGATGTGCGCAGAGTCGCTGTGGTGGAGGTGCCACCGTCGGCTTGTGGCCGACGCCGCCACGTTGCTGCACGGGGTCGAGGTGCGTCACCTCATGCCGGACGGCCGCCAGCAGCGGCACGAGCCGACGCCCGGTGCGGTGGTCGAACGAGGCTCGGTCCTCTATCCCCCGCCCCAGGTCTCCTTGCTGTGACCGGCCCCCGCCCGTTCGGAGCGGCCGATGCCGGTCGGTACACTGAGCGGGCGTCGTCACGCGCACGAGGGCGCAGTTGACAAGGGGGTGCGTGGCTTCGATTTCGTGGATCGAAGCGGGTGAAGCGAGCCGACGTCGCCGGATCGTCGTGAAAGAGCCGGCAACAACAAGAAACGCCGAGGACAACCTCGCGCTCGCGGCCTAAGGGCCGCGCGTTCGCTCCGGCCCGGCCACTCGGCCGGATGCGGGCGTCATGAAGAGTGGCTCACCGCCGGGACGGGCCCCGTGGCCCGGCGGGACACCGCAGCGGGGCTGGGGACGCCGCAAACGCCGGTGAGCGGCGGCGTCTCGAGACTCTGCTCACCGGCTGCGCTCGGAGAAGCCCCGCGGACGGCACGGAAGACCCGGGTTCGACTCCCGGCACCTCCAAAAGTGCTCGAGCCGCTCGAGCATTTTTGGAGGTGCGCCGCGCCCCTCTGAGTCGTATCTCTCGAGCGGTCTCGCGTCGCACTCATTCCTATCGCTGACCGCCGCCTCGTTGCGCTGTGGTCCAGACCTCCGGCTTCCCGCGCCGAGGGCTATCGCGGCAATCAGGCTTGTGCGGTGAGGATTGCGATGCCGGGCCCGTCGAGATCGGCCAGCGCGTCGCGGCGTCCGGCCATCGCCATGAGGACGGCTTCCCCAGGGCCGGTGATCTCGGGTCCTTTGCCAGCTGCCCAGTCGATGTCGGTAGCAACAAAGCGCACCTGGTGGAGGCGTGGCACCGATCCGAGATTTGCGCTCCCTACCCGGGTCTTGAGGTGATTCAGCACGATGACGAGTCGGTCGTGCGGGATGTCGCGGGGTCGCCCGAGGGGCCGGCGTATGTCCTGCTGGTGGATCATGGTGCCACGGAGCGCCGTCCCAGGGGGGGTTCCGCTCAATCGCTGGAGCCCTGTCGGGCGGCGCCAGGACACCAAATCCGCGGTGATCGTCGAGTGAGGGGTGTCCCTTGCCATTCGGATGTCTTCGTCGTTCGACCGGTGTATCGAGAAGCCGAGACGCGCGAGACGGACGAGCGCGCGGACGTTGACGTTGAGCGCGGCGCTGACATGCACGGCCACGTCGTGAACCGACCAACCCTCGCAAAGGGACGCGTGGTTCCACTCGCTTTCGGTCAGGCCTTCGCACAGCGTGCTGAAGTCGCGCACTTCGCTATCAACGTGATCCCAGGAGACCCCCATCTCCCGTGTTCTAGTCTGTCCATTGCCTTTCATGCCTACCGATCGTGAAGACCCGCTCTCGGCCGGCCGAGGGGCGTTCGATCGATGCGACTGGCGCGCCGCGTGGCACATGCTCCGTCAAGCGGATGCTGATTCGCCACTCGACGCTGACGACCTCGAGCGGGTGGCCGAGTCGGCGATGTGGCTCGGCGAGTTCGAGTCCTGCATCGAGACCCGCCAGCGAGCCTTCGCGGCGAGGCTCGCCCGAGGCGACGCGCGACAAGCAGCGAGCTTGGCGATGGATCTGTGCCGTGACTACGCGCACCGTCGCCGTGATGCGGTCGCCCTCGGGTGGGTTGCACGAGCGGCACGCCTGCTCGAAGGCCTCGAGCCGTGCGCTGAGGTCGGGCGCATGGCGGAACTTCGGGCGATTCTGGCGTTGCACGTGGAAGGCGATCTCGCCGCGGCCCAGCGGCACCTCGATGACGCCCTCGACATCGCGCGGCTCTGTGGCGATGTCGATCTCGCAGCGGCTGTGTTGGTGGGACTCGGAACGTTGCGGGTACGCGTCGGCGACGTCGGCGAGGGGTTGCGACTGGTCGATGAAGCGATGACCGACGCGGTAACGGGCAGGCTCGGGCGCGTCGCAACGGCTCGCGTCTATTGCAACACGATCAGCCTATGTCAGGCTCTGGGCGATGTCCGACGAGCGAGGGAGTGGACCGATGAGGCGCTCGCGTGTGCGAGCCAGCCAGGACTGGGTGACTTCCCGGGGGACTGTCGGCTTCATCATGCGGAGATCACGCGTCTACGTGGCGACTGGACGGGCGCTGAATCGGAGCTCCGTCGTGCGATGGGCGAGCTCGAGCGCTGGGACCTGAGCCACGTTGGGCAGGCATGGTATGAACTCGGCGCGATTGCGTTGCGCCGTGGTGATCTCGTGGCGGCGGCCGACGCGTTTGACCAGTCGGCTTCGTTCGGCAAGGACCCGGAGCCGGGCCTCGCGGCGCTCCGCCTCGCTCAAGGCAAGGAGGCCCTCGCCGCAGCGCTGCTGCGCGCCGCAGCCGCAAGTGTCGGGCAGGTCGATCCACTTGCGCGTGGCGAACTCCTTCCCGTAATCGTCGAGGCTGAGCTCGCGTGCGGTGACGGGTCCGCAGCCCTTACCGCGTCCGAGGAACTTGCCGGCCTGGCCGCCACCTATCAGACGGTCGTATTGGAGGCGCAGGCAGCGATGGCGCGAGCGAGGGTCGCACTGGCGGTCGGGGATTACGAACAAGCGGTCGTGGCCGCTCACGCGGCGATCTCGCTGTGGCGCGACGCGGGGGCACCGTACGAGGCAGCTCAGGCCCAGCATCTCCTCGCCGACGCCGCGAACCAAGCGGGCGACCGAGCCGTCGCGATCGTCGAACTCGAGGCCGCCCTCGCAGTGCTCACCGGCCTGGGTGCCGAGGGGGACGTCGAGAGAGCGCAGCGGCTGCGGGACCGCCTGGGCAATCTCGGAGCCCAGCGCCGCGTCTGCCGCACCTTCATGTTCACTGACATCGTCGACTCGACCCGGCTCGTTGCCACGATGGGTGACGAACCCTGGTCGACAGTGCTGCGTTGGCATGACGAGACGATCCGTGGCCTTCTCGCTGAGCACCATGGAACTGAGGTGAAGCAGCGCGGTGGAGGCGATGGATTCTTCGCGGCCTTTCCACGTGCCGCCGACGCGATCGCGTGTGCAGTTGCGGTGCAACGGCGGTTCGCCGGGCGTCGCGAAGCCCACCAGTTCGCTCCCGACATCCGCATCGGCGTCCACCAAGCCGACGCACTTCTCAGCGGAAACGACTTCGCTGGTCTTGGCGTGCATGAGGCAGCCCGCATCGCCGAGCTCGCCGAGGCGGGCGACATCGTGGCCAGCGCCACGACCGTCGCGGCCGCCGGCCCCGTGACCGCGACATCACCCACGGACACGATCCTCAGAGGACTCGCCCAAACCGTTCCGGTCCAGCGCATCAAATGGAACATCGGATGACTCGATGAGACGCCGCACGGCGCCACGCGTCACGAGGGCAGCCTCGCCCTCCACGGACCGCCTGCTCTCGTGCTACGAGCAGGCGGCAACCCTCGCCGCAGTGGTCGATGTGGGCCCGTATCCGTACGTCAACCGGTGGGATAGCGAGGAGTTTCAGCGCACCCAACGCGAGGCGCGCGCCGCACTCGGTGATGCCTCATACGAGGCCATTCTCACCCGAGGGTCATCGCTTGCACTGGACGCGGCGCTTGCATACGCCCGCAAGGAACTCGGTCGTGTGCTCGAGGAGCATCGCCCCGGCACCGCCGGCCCGTGACATGAGAACGAGTCGTCCCTGACGGCGGGTACCGCAGGTCGCGCCACATCGAGACCGTCCGCCGACCAAGAGCCCCGCGACGTGGCCGCCAGACCGGGATGTGAGGGTTCGGGGACGCGTTGACCGGGCGATCGGGGCCGGAGGCCGGGCGGAGCCGGCCGCGGGTCGCTGACGCCCACGCGGCCGAGTCCAATGACAGCGCGCCCGGACCCGACGATGGTGAACCGCCGCCGGGCCTTCTACAGCCAGCCGACGCGCGCGCCTTCCCGCCGCTGACCTTCGGGTGGTCTCGCCAGCCGTCCGGCGCGGACTCCCGTCAGCATGCGCTCGATCGTGTCGACGATCTCCGGGACGGTGTCGCGCAGGCCCTCGGCGTCGTGCGGGTCGACCTCCGAGGGTCCCATCCCGGCGTCGGTGAGCATGGCGTCGAGGTCGGCGAGCCGCTGCCCGACGAACCCGAGGGGGTCCGCGCTCATCGCGGCGTCGAACTGGCGTGAGTTCGGTTCCCAGTCCCGCATGTGGGGATGGTGGTGGGTGCGGTCGTAGCTGCCGGGTGGGCCGGCGACGGACTCCAGGAGATCGGCGCGCCAGATCGGCGGCCCGACGAGGATCGGGCGTGACGCGTAGATCGAGCCGTCCCGAGCCGGGCTCTCCATCAGGCGGACCTCGACGCGCACGCCTCGCTCCGCTCCCTCCTGACCCGGGCCAGGGTGAGGGTCGACGAAGTAGAGATCGCCGATGGCGACACCGATCCTCCCGAAGGCGAACACGTGGAGCATGCGCGCTCCCTCCTGGTCCGAGCTTCACGACCCAGCCACCGAGGGTGCCACGCGTGCCGCGGGCCGGCAACCGTTGCGCCGACCGTGCCGGCGTCCTCGCCGCGTCCAAGCGGGCCCGGACGGGTCGCGGGGATCACGTGGCCCCGCCCGATCGCGCGTGCACCTCGGCGAGGCGACGCAGCGTCCGCAGCTGCTTTCGCATCATGACCAGATCTCCCAGCGGCAGCACTCGGCGCAGGACGCGGCCGGTGGGCGTGCGCCGGAACCGGACTCGGAGCTTCACGACCAGCCGCGCCGCGCCTTCCCGAGGCGTGACGAGGTACGTGATCCCGACCTCGCCGAACAGGCGGTGGTCCGTGAACACGGTGATCTGCCGGTCGGCTTCGAAGTCGGTGAGCGTGAAGATGGTCATGAACCGCTGTCCGGTGACAAGGTCCTCGACGCCCGAAACCAGTCGGCGCGGGCTGCGACGACCCCGGTTGTCGATCCAGTCGTAGCTGTAGGGCGCGAGCCGGAGCTGGCAGAGCCAGCGAAAGACCACCGCCGCCGGCGCCCGCACCGTGATGGCGCGAAACAGGGTCTGGTCGGCGTCGGCGACGAGCTCGTCGCACGGGTAGCGGGCCGCGCGCTCGTCGGCGTCCGCGCCCCAGGACGCGAAGGGAGAAGTCCGCGTCACGGCCCGGAGGCGCGACCCGCTCGGCCGGTCGCAGTCCCCCGCCCCTCTGCGGACGGATCGGGGTCGCCCGGCTGCACCACGACGGCGTCGCCGGGCTGCACGACACCGGGCTCGCGGACCCAGCCGTACCAGCGGGTCCACTGGGGGTTGCGGTCGTGGCCGATGCGCCGGAAGTCGCCGTCGGCGAACCACCGGGTCTGCTTCGCGCACGGCGTGGCCGGGAACGACAGCTCGGTGAGGGCGCTGCCGACCCGGAGGCGGGTACCGGGGCGCAGCGTGGCCCAGTCGACCCCCGACAGGGTGAGGTTCTCGCCGGCCGACCCGGGGGCGATCGGGTGGCCGGCTCGGGCCAAGGCGTCGATGACGTCGGCCGACCACACGCAGACAGCCTGGAACGGCCGTCCGTGGTGCCGGCGCTCGGCTTGGTGGTCGCCGTCGAGGCCGCGGCGGCCGAGCGAGCCGCGGTCGATCGGGCGCTTCGGCACGCCGCCGTTCGACACGTTCACGTGGGTGACCCGCCCGGCGGCGGCCGGGGCGCCGGCGCCGAGGGCGGCGAGGCCGCGGCCCACGTCCATCCAGTGGTGCGTGGCGTCGTGGACGGCGTGGAACAGTGCGGCCTCGGCCTGGACGGTGTGGTCCCCGACGTGTCCCGCGTGTGCCCAGGCCTCGGGGGCGGCGCCGCGCGCGAGGGCGGCGAGCGCGTGGCCCTCCCGCTCGAGGTCACCGGCCACGGTCCGGGCGTCCAGCTCCGGTGGCGCTCCGCTCGGCGTCGGTTCGGCCGCCGGCGGCGCCGGCAGGGTGCTGCCGTCACGGGCGAGGATCGTCTCGATGCCGGCCCGCAGCACCGCGGTGACCAAGGCGCTGTGGACGCCGTACTCGAGCGCCGACCACACCGTCGGGCCGGGACGACGGTTCACCGCCGTCGCAGGGAGATCGCTCGTCGCCAGCTGCCACCAGAGACCGAGGGCGTCGAGGAGGGAGACGGCGTCCTGAACGGTCCAGTCCCGGGCGTCGAAGCCGCACTCGGCACAGGTCTCCGACGTCCGGCCGTCCACCGGCCCAGCATGCCGCACGGGCGCGACGCGGGCGGACGAAATGTCGGGGGCGCGGTCCGAGTGGGCTCAGGCGCCGAGTCGCATGGGCAGGTCTTTCAGCGCGTTGTTCAGGTTCGAGCGCTGCCGGCGAGGCTCGCCGGTGAGCTCCAAGCGTGGAAACGCGCTCAGGAGCTCGTCCAGGAAGACGCGGCCCTCGAGGCGAGCCAGGTGGACGCCGAGGCAGAAGTGCTCGGCGATCCCGAACGACAGGTGCGGGTTCGGGTCCCGGTGGATGTCGAAGCGGTGCGGGTCGGCGAACACGTCGCCGTCGCGGTTCGCCGACGTGTAGATCATGGCCAGCTTCTCGCCCGCGGCGATCGGCTGGCCGTGCACGACCGCGTCGGCGCTGGCGGTGCGCCGGAAGTAGTGGAGCGGGTTCGCCCAGCGCAGGATCTCCTCGACCGCGCCGGGCAGGAGCGACCGGTCCCGGCGGAGCTCGGCCAGCTGGTCGGGGTGCTCCAAGAGCGCGAGCACCCCCGACGAGAGCATCGTCCGGGTGGTGTCGTTGCCGGCCGTGACGAGCTGGACGAAGAAGTAGCCGAACTCGAGGTCCGACATCGGCCGCCCGTCGATCTCGGTGGCGAGGAGCTGCGCGCCGACGTCGTCACCGCCGGCACCACGACGCCGCCGCGCGTACTCCATGCCGTACATCGCCATCGCGACCGAGCCTTCGCTCTCCGCGTGGGTGTAGCCACCGGGGTTCAGCTCGGGATCCTGACCGCCCGTGGTCTGCTCGGCCCACCGGTTGATCTGGGCCCGGTCCGACTCGGGGATGCCGAGCAGCTCGCCGAACACCTGCGACGGGAGCATCGCCGCCAGGTCGTGGACGAACTCGACGTCGCGGCGCTCGGCGCCCGTGGCCATGATGTGCCGGCAGATCTCGCGCACCCGCTCCTCGAGGCGGGCCATCGACCGCGCTTTGAAGTACGGGGCGGTCTCGCGCCGCAGCCCGCTGTGACGAGGCGGGTCCATCATCAGCAGCATGTTCTTCGTCTGCTCGAGCTGGGCCGCCGGCTGGTCCTCGAGCACGACCCCGCCGACCTGAGCCGAGAACAGGGTCGGCTGGCGCGCCACCTCGACGACGTCGGCGTGGCGGAGCACGGCCCAGTAGGCGGTGCCGTCCGGCATGGCCTGGCGGTAGACCGGCTGCTCGCGGCGCAGGTACTCGAACGCCTCGTGCGGCGGGGCCTCGACGTACCCGTCGGGATCGTAGATGTCGATGGACTCGAGCGTCAGCGCCACGCCGTGCCTCCGCGACCCGGTGCCGGGACGCAGCGACCGTACCGGGCCCGCCCGACCCTCGCCGCCCCACGCTCGGGCCGGTCGGCGGTCACGAGAACTTGGTGTGTGGGCGTGCCAGCGTGTCCCCGTCCACTCGCAGGTCGACCCGCTCGTTGTAGAAGCAGACCAGGCCGGCGATCTTCTGGCTCTCGGGCAGCGGCGTCGGGTACGACCACGCCAGGTCCTCGACGGCGCCGCGCCCCGTGCGGACGGACCAGTACCGCGCGAGTCCCTTGTACGGGCAGCCCGACGTCGTGTCCGACGGGACGAGCAGGTCCATGCGGACGTCGACCTTTGGCACGTAGAACCGCGGCGGCAGCCCGGTCTCGAACAGCAGCGTGGGCTTCCGGGTCTCGGCGACGGTCACGCCGTCGACGATCACCTCGACGTGCCGGGAGCTGGGGAGGATGTCCACCCGCGTGTGCGGGTCGCGCGGGTGCACGTACACCTCCTCGTCCTCCTCGAACCAGGCGTCCATCGAGTACCAGTCGAACCGGATGAGGTCGCGCAGCGCCTCGATCGGCGAGTCGGGGTAGGCCCAGGCGGCGTCCTCGGCGACCGAGGCGCCGCCCTTGACGTGGTAGTAGCGCGCCTCGCCACGACTCGGTGAGTGCTCGGTGCGGTCCGACGGGCTCAGCAGCTCCGTGCGCACGTCACCACGAGGGAAGTAGTACGCCGGGTAGTAGGGCACCTCCCACACCAGCAACGGCTGGTGGGTGTCGGCGACGACCTCGCCGCCGAGGTAGGTGCGCACCCGCTTCGCCCCGGGCTCGATCTCGACCCGGCCTCGTCGCTGCTCGCTCATGAACCCTCCTCCGGGCGCGGCTCGCGCCGTCCGGACCCAGGATGCCCCCCGGGAGCCTCGGTCGCCGAGCCGAGCGGTTTCCGGCGACCGGCCGCGCTCACCACAGCCGGGCGGTGACCATCGCCGCGGCCAGGAGCACCACGGTCGACGACAGGGCGCGCAGGGAGCGCTCGAGGGGCCGGAGCAGCGTGGCCGCGTCGAGGGGCAGCACGCGGCCGTCCGAGAGCGTCAGGTCGCCCTCGGCCCGGCGCACGCGTCGGCGGAGCAGGCGGGCCGGCGTGCTGAGGGCGCGCTGGGCGTAGGAGAGCGTGAACGCGGCCGCGGCGCCGATGACCGCGGCCACGCCGAGGCCGTCGGCCTGGGCCGCGTAGGCGGTGAGCACCGGGAACGCCCCCCACGACAGCGCGAAGCCGGCGTCGGTGTGCAGGCGCCCGCCGAAGAGCTCGAGGTTGTAGGCGACGACCAGCACCGGTCCCACCACGATGAAGGGGATCAGCACCGGGCCGGCGCGGCTGATCCCAGCGACGCCGATCCCGACCGCGGCGAGGACGCCCACGACGCTCGAGGCCACGAGCACCCGATCCGGGATCTGGGTGCGCAGCGGGTGGCCGTGCAGCTCGTCGAGCGCGTGGGCGCCGACCCCCATGGCCGCGAAGAAGGCGAGCACGGTGGCCCCGAGGCGCACGCCGTCCAGGCGCGGGGCCAGCGCGGCGCCGATCGCGACGTAGCCCAGGTGCCACGCCGTGTAGGGCGGGTGCAGGAGCGTCCACCAGTCCCGCCACCCGCCGGGGCGCGCGGCGTAGAAGGCGGCCCGGCCCCTCGGCTCAGCCACCGCCGCGGGTCCCCCACATGACCACCCCGCCGCCGAGGCTCATCGTGCGGGCCCCGACGTCCACGAACCCCGCCGCTCGGAGCGCGTCGACCGTCGAGTCGAGCGGGTAGCGCCGGTAGTGCGCAGAGATGTTCGGGCCGAGGAACCGCCCGACCCGGAACCAGGCCCGACCCCCGAGCGCGCTGGCGGCCGGCAGCGCCAGCCGCGTGTACAGCCACCACCAGAGGCGCCAGAACCGGTTGGGGGGCACGCAGAACTCGAGGCTCGCCACCGCCGCGCCCGGCTCCAGCACCCGCGCCAGCTCGCGCAGGGTGGCGGCCGGGTCGGCGACGTAGCGCAGCAGGTACGTGAACGTGAGCCCGTCGAAGCTGGCGTCGGGGAACGGCAGCGCCTCGGCGCGCCCGGCGAGCAGCGTCACCCGGTCGGCGGCGCCGTCGGCGCGCACCGCGGCCTGGCCGCGGCGCAGCATCGCCTCGGTCAGGTCGACGCCGACGACCGCGGCCCCGGTGCGACGCTCGAGCTGCCGCGCCACCCCCGCGGTGCCGGTCGCCACGTCGAGCACCCGCCGCGGGGCGGCCGGTACGATCCGGTCGACCATCGCGCGGCGCCAGCGGCGGTTCTGACCCAGCGACAGCAGCTCCTCGAGCGTGTCGTAACGCTTGGGGAGCCCCGTGAAGAGGTCTCGGGCGAAGCGATTGGGATCCGCCGATGGGCCGACGAGCATGAACACCCCCCCTGGTCTCGGAGGCCGAGCGTACGACGCCCGGAATCGCGGGGGGCAGCGTGGGTGGTGACCGGTTCGACGTCGCCGTCGTCGGCGCCGGGCCCGCGGGCAGCGCCGCCGCGCTCGTGCTGGCCCGTGCTGGCGCCCGCGTGGCGCTGATCGACAAGGCGGCCTTCCCGCGCGACAAGGCCTGCGGCGACCTGGTCGGGCCGCGGGGGGTGCGGGTGCTCGACGACCTCGGCCTGCCCGTGCCCGGCGCGGTCCCGGTCGGCGACATGCTCGTCACCGGGCCCACCCACTCCGTGCGCCTGCCGAGCCGCGCCGGCCGCACCTACCCCGGCCACGGCGTCGTGGTGCCCCGTCGCGACTTCGATTCCATGCTGCGCGACGCCGCCGTCGCCGCCGGCGCCGAGCCGCGCGTGGGTCGGGCCGAAGCGCCCGTCGTCGGCGACCACGGCGTCGAGGGCTGCACGCTGACCTCGGGACCCACGGTGCGCGCCGACGTCGTCATCGGCGCCGACGGGGCGCTGAGCGGGGTGGCGCGATGGGCGGGACTCGTGCAGCCCGAGCGCGTCCTCTGGGGCTTCGCGACGCGGGCCTACGTCGACCAGGCGGTCGCGCTGCCGGAGATCTGCTGGTGGGAGCCCACACCGTGGCGCGCCTTCCCCGGCTACGGGTGGCTCTTCCCGGGGCCGGGCGACACCGCGAACGTCGGTCTCGGGTGCGGGGTCCTCGCCGATCGGGGCGCGGCGGCGGCGGTGGCCCGAGGCCTCCCGGGCTTCCTCGAGGACTTGGTCCGGCGCGGCCTCCTGGCCCGCGCGCCCGCGACCGACGGCTCGGCCTCGCTCGGCGGGTGGCTGAAGCTCGGCATGGTCGGGACCCTGCCCGCGGTCGGGCGGGTGCTGCTGGTCGGCGACGCCGCCGGCCTCGTGAACCCGCTCCAGGGCGAGGGCATCGCGCAGGCCCTCGAGAGCGGCCGCGCCGCGGCGGAGGCCGTGCTGGCGGGTCCGGCGGGCGCCGCCGACCGCTACCGCGGCTTCCTCGCCGCCCGCTACGCGCCATACCACGCCGCGACCGCCCCGGTGCACGCCGCGCTCCTCCCCCGCCCTCGCGCCGTGGCGCTCCTGGCCCGCACCCTCACCGCGCCCGGGCTGGGCCGGCTGCTCGCCGGTGGGTGGGCGCTGTACTGGAACGAGCTCCTGGACGGGGCCACGCCGGGGGCGGCGCGGGCGGTCGCGGTGGCCGCCGACCGCGGGTTCCGGGCCGGCGCCGCCGGCGGCGCGATCCATCGCTGGTTCCGGTCGACCCTCGGCTCGGGGTCCCGCCGAGGCGGGCCCGAGCCGGCCCCGCCTCAGTTGAGCTTGGCGTCGAGCGGGAAGTCGGCGAAGAGACGCTCCTTGCCGCGCTGACGCCGCAGCACGGCCCGCCACATCCCCTCGGGCGCCGCCGACCACGGGTCGGACGGCTCGGCGGGAAGGACGAACCATCCGCCGGCGTCGAGCTCGGCCTCGAGCTGCGTGGGCCCCCAGCCCGCGTACCCGGCGAAGACCCGGAGCCGGTCCACGCGCGGCAGGACCTGCTCGGGGTCGCGCTCGAGGTCGACGGTGCCGAGGTCGTCGAACAGCGGGGCGAACCCGTCCGGCTCGGCCTGGTCGTGGCGCCGGGCCAGCCCGATGGCGGCCTCGGGCTGCACCGGGCCGCCCACGAACACGACCGGCGGCTCGGTCGCCAGCGCCGCCCACGCGGGCAGGGACGCGCCGACCGCCGTGCCCGGCGACGGGCGGTTCAGCACCACGCCGACGGCGCCGTCCGACGTGTGCTCGAGGACCAGCACGACGGTGCGGAAGAAGTTCGGGTCCTCGAGGTCGGGGGTCGCCACCAGCAGGCGGCCTCGCGTCGACTCGCTCACCCGCGGCGCGGTCTCGCCGCTAGTCGAGGTCGAGGCTCAGCATGCGAATCGCGTTGCCTCGACAGATCTTGGCGACGGTGTCGTCGTCGAGCCCGGCAAACATCTTCTCCGCCACCTCCTTGGTGTGCGGCCACGTCGAGTCGGTGTGCGGATAGTCGGTCTCGAAGGTGATGTTGTCGACGCCCACCTCGTCGAGGGACCGCAGCCCGTGCTGGTCCCGGAAGAAGCACCCGAAGATCTGGCGGTAGTAGTAGCTGGAGGGCGGGTCCGGCACCTGATCCCGCACCCCGCCCCAGGCCCGGTGCTCCTGCCAGACGTCGTCGGCGCGCTCGAGGATGTACGGGATCCAGCCGATCTGGCCCTCGGAGTAGGCGAGCTTGAGGTCGGGGTGCCGCACCAGCACGCCGGAGAACAGGAAGTCGCTCATCGAGGCCATGGCGTTGCCGAACGACAGGGTGGCCTGCACCGCCGGGGGCGCGTCGGCCGACGTGGCCGGCATCTTCGACGACGACCCGATGTGCATGCACACCACCGTCCCGGTCTCGGCGCAGGCGGCGAGGAACGGGTCCCAGTCGCCCGAGTGGATGCTGGGCAGCCCGAGGTGGGCCGGGATCTCGCTGAAGCAGACGGCCCGGACGCCGCGCTCGGCGTTGCGCCGCACCTCCGCCACGCAGGCGTCGACGTCCCAGAGCGGCACGAGGGTGAGGGGCACGAGATGGCGGTCGCTGTCGCCGCACCACTCCTCGACCATCCAGTCGTTGTAGGCCCGGACGCAGGCCATCGCCAGCTCCTTGTCCTGGGCCTCGGCGAAGGTCTGGCCGCAGAAGCGCGGGAAGGTCGGGAAGCAGAGGGACGCCTCGACGTGGTTCAGCAGCATGTCGTCGACGCGCGCCTTCGGGTCGTAGCAGCCGTCGCGCATCTCGTCGTAGGTGATCGGCGAGAGCGTCATGTCGTCCCGGTCGAACCCGACGGCGGCGATGTGGCGCTTCAACGGGACCACCAGGTCCTCGTAGAACCAGATGTCGCACGGCGGCGCGGCGTCGTCGAACTCGTGCTCGTACACGGCGGGGCCGACCATCCGCAGCCCGGCCAGCCCGTGACGCTCGACGCGCGGGCCCCGCTCGCGGAAGCGCTCCGGCAGCCACGTCGCCCAGACGTGGGCGGGCTCCACGACGTGGTCGTCGACGCTCACGATCATCGGGATCGTGGGGGTCTGGGTCGAGGCCACCGCATCTCCCTCCGCGAGCCGCCCTCTCGACCGAACCTGACGGGTCGTCAGAGGATACCTGGGGGCCTCATCCGCTCGGGTCGGGACCGACGCGCACCATGAGCTTCCCGGTGTTCTCGCCGGTGAAGAGCATGTTCAACGCCCGCGGGGCCTGGTGGAGGCCGTCGACGATGTGGTCGCGCCAGCGGATCCGCCCCTCCTCCACCCACGCCACGAGCTGGAGCACCGCCTCGGGGAACCGGTCGAGGTAGTCGAGGACCAGGAACCCCTGCATGCGGGCGCGCTTCACGACCAGGTTCATGTAGGAGTGGATCGGGGCCGGGCGGTCGGACTCGTTGTAGGTCGAGATGGCGCCGCAGAGCGCGACGCGGGCGCCGATCGCGAGCTGGGTGAGGACGGTGTCGAGGGTGGCGCCGCCGACGTTGTCGAAGAACACGTCGATCCCCTCCGGGGCCAGCTCGTGAAGCCGGCGACCGACGTCCTCGGTGCGGTAGTTGACGGCGGCGTCGAACCCGAGCTCGCCGGTGAGCCAGTCGCACTTCTCGGGCGTGCCCGCGATCCCGATCACCCGCGCGCCCTGGATCTTGGCGATCTGGCCCGCCACCGACCCGGTGGCGCCGGCGGCGCCCGAGACCACGGCGGTGTCGCCGGGCTGCGGCTGGGCGACGTCGAGCATGCCGAAGTAGGCCGTGATGCCGGTGGTGCCGTAGACGCCGAGCAGGTGCGGGAGCGGGATGCCCGACGGCACCACCCGGGCGGTGACGTCGGGGCCGCAGGTGGCGTACTCCTGCCAGCCCAGCATCCCGAGCACCGGGGCGCCGACGGGGTAGTCGTCGTTGCGGGACTCGACGACCTCGCCGACGGCGCCGCCCCGCATCACCTCGCCGAGCCGGACCGGCGGGAGGTAGCTCGGCTCCTCCCGGATCCACACCCGGTTCGTCGGGTCGATCGACAGGTAGGCGATCCGGACCCGGTACTCGCCCGGGGCGAGGTCGGCGAGCGGCTCCTCCACGACCTCGAAGGTGGCGTCGTCCACCAGGCCGACCGGGCGCTGCCGCAGGCGGACCTGCCGGTTGGCGGGCGACACGACGCGATGTCTACTCGGTGCGGGAGAAGAGGCGCACGGCCAGCGCCAGCATCAGCGTGCCGAAGGTCACGGTGAGGAGCGCGTCGGCCCACAGCGGCACGGTCCAGCTGAAGATCGTGAGCGGCGCGATTCCAGGCAGCAGCACCCTTCGGATGGCGTCGACGCCGTACGTCGCGGGGTTCAGCCGGGTCACGACGCCGAGCCACGCGGGCAGGGCGACGAGGGGGAAGATCGCCCCCGAGAGGAAGAGCATCGGCTGCAGCACGAGCGCCATGACCATCTGGAAGCTCTCCATGCGCTGCATGCGGCTGGCCACGACGATGCCGAACGCGGTGAGGGCGAAGGCGAGCAGGAGCAGGAAGCCGACCATCGAGAAGAAGCGCCCGACGGTCAGGTCGACGCCGACCGCCGGCGCGGCCACGACGAGGATCAGGCCCTGCACGACCGCCACCGAGCCGCCGCCGAGCGCCTTGCCGAGGACGAGCGACGAACGAGACACGGGCGCGACCAGCATCTCGCGCATGAACCCGAACTCGCGGTCCCAGACGATGGCGATGGCCGAGAACAGCG
Source organism: Acidimicrobiia bacterium (assembly GCA_035948415.1). NCBI lineage: Bacteria > Bacillati > Actinomycetota > Acidimicrobiia > Acidimicrobiia bacterium. The sequence goes on from DASZJD010000001.1 coordinate 19,836, forward strand.
ACGACGTGAGCACCGACATGGCGAGGATGCCGGGGAACAGGTACTGCTGGTAGTCGACGCCGCCGGCGCGTTGCGAGCCGATCAGGTGCTGGAGACCGGCGCCGAGGACGAAGAGGAACAGCAGCGGCTGGGCCACGCCGGTGACGATCCGCGTCGGTGTCCGCTTGAGCCGGATCAGGTCGCGGACCCACACCATGATGATGGCGCGCAGGTTCCGCACGAGGGCGCCCTCGCGGCGGACCCCGAGCGGCGCGGGGACGGTCGTCGAGAGGGTGGTGTCGGCCACTCAGGTCCTCCGGAACCCGCGCACCATGGCGTTCATCCGGAACTGGTCGGCCGTGCCGGCGTCGGCGTCCCGGAGCTCGCGACCCGTGTACTCCATGAACACGTCGTCGAGGCTCGGCCGCCGGACGTTGACGCTGCGCACGCCGGCTCGCAGGTGCTCGAACATGCGCGGCACGAAGCCCTCGCCGTCGGGCACCCGGAAGCGCACGCCCTCCTCGGTCGTCTCGACGTCGAGGCCGAAGCCGTCGCGGAGGGCCCGGCTCGCGGCCTCGTCGTCGCTCGTGGCGACGGTGACGGTGTCGGCCCCGATCGATGCCTTCAGCGCGTCCGGGGTGTCGATGGCGACGATCCGGCCCTGGTCGATGATCGCGATCCGGTCGCAGCGCTCGGCCTCGTCCATGTAGTGCGTGGTGAGGAACATGGTGGTCGACTGGCGTCGGCGGAGGCTGTCCACGTAGCTCCAGATGTGCTGGCGGGTCTGGGGGTCCAGCCCGATGGTCGGCTCGTCGAGGAAGAGGACCCGAGGCGCGTGCATGAGGCCGCGGGCGATCTCGAGCCGCCGCTTCATGCCGCCCGAGTAGAAGCGCACCTGCTGGTCGGCGCGCTCGCTGAGCCCGACCATGTCGAGGAGGGGTCGGGCCCGCTCCCGCACCTCCGAGGGCGGCACGCCGTAGAGCACGGCGTGGAAGCGAAGGTTCTCCGCCCCGGTCAGGTAGTCGTCGAGGGTGACCTCCTGGAAGACGAGGCCGATGCTGGCGCGGACCGCGGCCTGCTCGAGGACGACGTCCCGGCCCGCGACCCGAGCGATCCCGGCGGTGGGTTCGAGCAGCGTGCAGAGGATCGAGATGGTCGTGGTCTTGCCGGCGCCGTTCGGCCCCAGGAAGCCGAAGAGCTCGCCGGGCTCCACGGTGAATGAGACGTCGTCGACCGCCGCGAACCCCCCGAACCGCTTGACGAGGCCGTCGACCACGACCGCCGGCTCGCTCACGGCGTCACCGCGCCCGTCGTCGCGGCTCGACGAGCCGCGCCGTGAGCCGCGGGAGCACGAATCCTTCCTCCGGACCGGATCGTGGGATTCTTCCAGACGATCGCGACCGGCCGTGTCGTCGTCTCGAGGGTGGGGGCCGCCGCCGTCGGACCGGTTAGCGTCGCCCGCCGGTGGACATGCTCGAGTTCTACGACCTCGTCCCGACCGACGACCCCCGGCGGTGGCGGCTCCCGGTCGTGCGCGCGCTGTGCTCCGGCATGGGCGGGCTCTTCGGCGGGGCCGCGCTCGGCGCCTCGGTCGAGGTGCTCGAGCGAGTCACCGGTCGTCCGCTGGTCTGGGCGACCGCCCAGTACCTCGCCTTCGCGCGGCCGCCCGACGTCGTCGAGCTCGAGGTGGTCGAGGCGGCGCGAGGGCACCAGTCGTCGCAGGGCCGCGTCCTGGCCCGCGTCGACGGGCGTGAGATCTTCACCGTCGTGGGCGCGCTCGGGCGTCGTCACCTGGACTGGTCCGGGTCGTGGGCGGTCCGACCCGACGTCCCCCCGGTCGCCGAGAGCCCGGTGCGGCCCGTCGCGCCCCACCATCGCGGCACGATCGCCGAGCGCCTGGAGATGCGGCTCGCCAACGCCCGGCCCCTCGAGGCTCTGGACGGCACGCCCGGCGACGGCCGCAGCGCGCTGTGGGCCCGCCTCCCGGGGATCCCGGCGACCGGCGCGGCGCTGGCGGTCGTCGCCGACTACGTGCCGTTCGGCATCGGCCAGGCCCTCGGGCACCCGACGTCGAGCAACAGCCTCGACAACACCCTCCGCATCGTGCGCCCCTCGCACCGTCACCCGACCGAGTGGGTCCTCGCCGACGTGCGCGTGCAGGCGGTTGCCGACGGCTTCGGTCACGGCGTCGTCCACCTCTGGGCGGAGGACGGCACGCTGCTCGCCACCGCCAGCCAGTCGACGATCGTCCGCCGCCGGCGCCGCGAGGGCGGCGCCGATCCTGATCCCGAGCCCGCGACCGTGACCTGACCCCCGGAGGTGCGCCGATGACTGTCCCCGCCCGGTACGGCGTCACCGTCCCCCTGCCCGGCATCCCGCTCCACGACCACCGGCACTGGTACGAGGAGATCGCCGGGCTCGGGTACACCGACGTGTGGTCGGCCGAGGCCGGCGCGACCGACGCGTTCACGCCGCTCGTCCTGGCGGCGGCGTGGACGCCACAGCTGCGCCTCGGCACCGCGATCGTGCCCGTGTACACGCGGGGCGCGGCGACGCTGGCCCAGTCGGTGGCGGCGATGTGCGACGCCGCACCGGGGCGGTTCGCGCTCGGGCTCGGGACGTCGTCGGACGTGATCGTCGAGCGGTGGAACGCGATCCCCTTCGAGAAGCCCTACCACCGGGTGCGGGACACGATTCGGTTCCTGCGCGCCGCGCTCCCCGGCGAGAAGGTCACCGCCGAGTACGAGACGTTCGCGGTGCGGGGCTTCCGCCTCGAGACGCCGGTGGCCGAGATGCCTCCCATCCTCGTCGCCGCGCTGCGGCCGGGCATGCTCCGCCTGGCTGGGCGCGAGGGCGACGGCGCCATCATCAACTGGCTCTCGGCTGAGGACGTGAAGACCGTCGTCCCGCACGTCGGCGCCGACAAGGAGATCGTGGCCCGGATCTTCGTGCTGCCGACCGAGGACCGGGAGCTCGTGCGTCTCGTCGGCCGGCGGGCCATCGCCGCCTACCTGAACGTGCCCGTCTACGCCGCCTTCCACCAGTGGCTGGGTCGCGGCGAGCAGCTCGAGCCGATGTGGCAGGCCTGGCGAGCCGGGGACCGGGCCGCCGCGATCGAGGCCATCCCCGAGTCGCTCGTCGACGAGCTCCTCGTCCACGGCTCGGCCGCCGAGTGCCGCGAGCACCTGGCCCGCTACGCCGCCAACGGGGTCACCACGCCGGCGCCCGCCATCCTGGGTCTCGGCGCTGACCACCTGCGCGATGCGCTGCGCGAGCTGGCCCCGGGCGCGAGCCCGGCCGACTGACCCGGACCGGGGCCGGTCAGGTGGCGCGCGCGGGCAGGCTGCGGTGACGGATGCGGGCCAGGCGCAGCGATGCGAGCGCGCGGACCGCCCACCAGCCGGGGTCCAGGTCGCCGCGTGCCCGCGCGAACCGGGCTGACGTCGGCGCGGCGTGGTGGTTGTTGTGCAGGCCCTCCCCCGCGGTGATGAGGGCGAGCAGCCGGCCGTTCGTGGCCGAGTTCGGGTGGGGCCGCCGCCCGACCGTGTGGCCGACGGCGTTGATCGATCCGGACAGGCCGAGGTAGCTGACCAGGTGGACGCCGGCGGCGAGGAGGCCCGTCGGCCAGCCCAGCAGCAGGCAGAGGATGGTGACCCCGATCCCGAGCCCGAGCCAGGCCCGGTCGAAGAGCCACCGGTCGAGGACGTCGGCCGGCAGGTCGCGGGCGTACCGGGAGACCGTCACCCCGTCGCGGGCGGTGCGCCGGTAGAGGGCGGCGTTCGCGAGCTGCACCCGCCAGAAGCCGAGCACGGCCGGCGAGTGGGGGTCATCGGCGGTGTCGGTGGACGAGTGGTGGCGGCGATGGACCGCGGCCCACTCGCGCGGCTTCATCCCGGTGGTGATCCAGATGAAGAAGCGGAGCGCCCCCGTGGCCACCGGGTGGAGCGTGATCGCCCGGTGCGCGAGGCCCCGGTGGAGGTAGACGGTGGTGGCGAGGATCGCCGCCTGCGCGACGACGAGCCCGACGACGAGAGCGGTGATGACGTGCACACGGGCAACGTAGCGGGCCGAGGCGGCCGGGCGCCGAACCGGCGGTGACCGGCTCCTGAACGCTCAGAACGCGGCGTGGGCGAGGAAGCCGTCGAGGACCGATCGGGTCCCGAGGACCTCGACGCGCTCGGGCTCGAACCGGCGCAGGAGGACGAGGAGCAGATCGGACGCCGGGCCGCGCACGGCGACGTCGCCCTTGGCGTGACGCCGCTCGATGGCGGGGCCGGCCTCGGTGAGGGTGACGAGCCACTCGCCCGCTTCGTCGGTGCAGTGCAGGTGCAGCGTCTCGCCGTCGCCAGACGGGGGCTCGGCCCCGGGTCGGAAGGCGAGCAGCGCCAGCCACTCGTCGATGCCGTCGGCCGCGAGCGCGGCCGGCACGGGCGTCGGCGGCCCCGCCGCCAGCTCGGCGTCGACCCGATGGATGGCGGTCTCGTGGGCCTGGCGGCGCTGCCAGAAGCCGACCGTCCGGTCGGGCGCCCACGTCCAGGCCGGGTCGCTGGCGGGCCGGTCGAGGACCTCGACGAGGCGCGCCGCGCCGGCGCGGACCCACGCTGGCAGCTGGTCGCCGCTCGGGGGCTTCGGGAGCCCGGCCGGCGACACCGGCTCGGTCGCCTCGACGCAGGTGGCCGCCCATCGGTGCACGCGGCCCATGTGGCCGAGCAGCGCCCCCACGTCCCAGTCCGGGCACGAGGGGACCGACGCGTCGACGCCGGCCCGCTCGGCCGCGGCGACGAGCGCGTCGGCCTCGTCGCGAATGGCGGCGCGGTAGGCGTCGGGCGCGAGCAGCGGCACGGCGGGCGAGCCTACGGGACGGCCATCGGGTCGACGGGCCGCACGAGGTCGGCGTCCTTGTCGACGACGCGGTTCACGCGGCTCGACACCGTGTAGGCCTCGAGCCCGTCGTCGGGCGCGGGCACGAGCAGACGCTCGAGCGCCTCGAGGCGGTCCTCGTCGGCCGGTCGCGGCGCGAGCCAGGCGCCCCAGGCCTCCTCGGGCAGCAGGACGGGCATGCGGTCGTGGATCGGCGCGACGAGCCGGTTGGCGCCGGTGGTGACGATGGCGCACGAGCGGAGCCAGCCGTCCTCGTCCCCCACCGCGCCGGCGAGCTCGTCCGGCACCCGCCACACCGACCAGAGACCCGCGAACGCCAGCGGCTCGCCGTCGCGCCGGTGGATGAACACCGGCTCCTTCTGCGGCCGCGAGGACGGCGGCGCCGGCTCGAGGCGACGCCACTCGTAGAAGCCGTCGGCCGGGATGATGCAGCGGCGCTTCGCGAAGGCGCGGCGGTGCCGGGTGGCGAGCGTCTCGGCACGGGCGTTGATCATCCGGTCGCCGACGGACGGGTCCTTCGCGCCCGGGGGGACGAGCCCCCACCGCAGCCGGGACAGCACCCGTCGGGTCGCGTCGCCGCTGTCGCGCTCGCGGACGGCGAGCACGTTCTCGCGAGGCGCCACGTTGTAGTCGGGTGTGTGCCCGTCGGCGTTGACGTCGTCGACGTGGAACCGCTCCGCGAGCAGCGTCGGCGACGACGCGACGACGAAGCGCCCGCACATCAGCGGGGGCGGTCGGCGACGCGGTAGACGAAGCGGAGCCCGGACCAGGTGCCGTCGATCGCCGCCACCTTGTTGTCGACGAGACCGTCGCGGAGCCCGACCTCGCGCACCGAGTTCTCGGTGAGGTCGGTCGCGACCCCCGAGGTCCGCTTCGGCCAGGCGATCCACAGCCCGCCGTGGGCCTCGAGGCCGCGGTGCAGGACCGGGAACCGGCGGGCGAGCTCGGCCCGCCGGGTGACGAAGAACACGACGACGTCGAGCCGGCCCCGGGCCTGGGTGCGCAGCCGCGCCCCCGGCGGCAGGTGCAGCGTCTCGGCGAAGCCGTTCGGCGCCGCGACCACCGCGACGCACTGCCCGGGACGGATCCCGAGCTTTCGCGCCAGCGGCGTACCGGAGTATCCGACCACGGAGCCACGCTGCTCGCCCACGGCCCTCGCCGTCAACACCGCGTTCAGTCCGCGTCGGTGCGATATCGGGCGAACTGGGGCACGGCCGCGGCCAGGAGCCCGACGCCGACGATGCACGCGACGCCGCCGGACACGACCGAGACCGTCGGCGTGAAGGCCGACGCGACGAGCCCGGCCTCGACGTCGCCGATCCGGGGGCCGCCGATGACGACCAGCGTGTGGACGCCCGACAGGCGGCCGCGCAGGTCGTCGGGCGCGTTGACCTGGAGCACGGTGCCGCGAAAGACCGCCGACACGATGTCGGCGCCACCGGCCACCGCGAGGCAGCCCAACGCCAGCCCGAGGTGGTCGCCGCTGACGCCGAAGGCGACGATGCCGAGCCCCCAGACCGTCACCGCCCAGAGCACGGCCAGGCCCTGCCGCCGCACGTGCCGGACCCAGCCCGCGGTGAGGGCGCCGACCAGGCCGCCGGCGGCGACCGCCGAGAACAGCAGCCCGACGGTCTCGGAGCCGCCCCCGAAGCGGGTGACCGCCAGCACCGGGAACAGGGCCCGCGGCATACCGAAGACCATGGCCACGAGGTCGACGTAGAACGTCGCCTGCAGCACCCGCTTCCCAGCGAGGAAGCGGAAGGCCCCGGTGAGCTCGGCCCACGCGCCGGCCAGGAGCGGCCCGGCCCGGGCGCCGGCCGCGGGCGGACGCTGCGGACGCATGAGCGTGCAGGCCGCGATCGTGGCGCCGAAGCTGACGACGTCGACCCCGTAGGCGACCGACAGCCCGAGCTGGTCGATGAGCACCCCGCCGAGCGCGGGGCCGACGATGAGACAGGTGTTCCACATCACCTGGTTCAGCGACAGCGCCGACGGCAGCTGCTCGCGGGCCACGAGGTTGGGGGTCATCGAGGCGCGCGTGGACAGCGAGAAGCCGGCGAACCCGGCGACGAGGCCGGCACCGGTGTACACGAGGGCGAGCGGCGGGTGGCCGGCGAGCGCGCCCACGAGCAGGAGGCCGGAGGCGCCGAGCTGGCCGCACTGGGCGACGAGGAGGAGCCGGCGCCGATCGAAGCGGTCGATGATCGGGCCGCCGAGGAGCGCGGCGCCGGCCAGCGGGACCAGCTGCGCGGCGCCGACCGCCCCGACCGCGGCGGTCGAGCCGGTGAGGGCGAAGACCTGGACGAAGAGCGCCACCAGCGCCACCTGGGAGCCGGCCTCGGAGACGAGGTCCCCGAGCCACAGGAGCCGGAAGTCCCGGGAGCGGCGCAGCGGGGTCAGGTCGACGGCGAGGCGGCGCCACCGGGCCCGACCCTGAAATCCCGACCTCTCCAATCGACTTTTCCGGCGGCGCGCCTATGCTGAGGACGGCGCAGCCTACGACGCACAGGGAGGTACCGAGATGGCTCTTCGCTTGGGGGACGAGGCCCCGAACTTCACCGCCGAGACCACCGAGGGCACCCTCAACTTCTACGACTATCTCGGGAACAGCTGGGGGGTGCTCTTCTCGCACCCGAAGGACTTCACGCCGGTGTGCACGACCGAGCTCGGCCGGGTGGCGGCGCTGAAGCCGGAGTTCGACAAGCGGAACGTGAAGGTGGTCGGGCTGTCGGTCGACCCGCTCGAGTCGCATCGGGGTTGGGCCGGCGACATCGCCGAGACCCAGGGGCACGCGCTGAACTTCCCGCTCGTCGCCGACCCGGACCGCAAGGTGGCCGAGCTCTACGACATGATCCACCCGAACATGGCCGAGAACGTCACCGTGCGCTCGGTCTTCATCATCGGGCCGGACAAGAAGGTGAAGCTCATCATCACCTACCCGCAGAGCACGGGGCGCAACTTCGACGAGATCCTCCGCGTGATCGACTCGCTGCAGCTGACGGCGAACTACAGCGTGTCCACGCCGAGCGACTGGAAGCAGGGCGAGGACGTCATCATCGCTCCCGCGATCTCCGACGAGGACGCCAAGGCCAAGTTCCCGAAGGGCTGGAAGACGCTGAAGCCCTACCTGCGGGTGACGCCCCAGCCCGACAAGTAGTCGGTCAGGAGAGGTAGCTGGTCGGGTCGACCGGGTTGCCGCTGAGCCGCACCTCGAAGTGCAGGTGCGGGCCGGTCGAGTAGCCGGTGCTGCCGACGTAGCCGATCACGTCGCCGGCGTTCACGTGCTGGCCCGCGGTGACGGCCAGGCGTGACTGGTGCCCGTAGAGGGTCCCCATGCCGCCGCCGTCGTCGATGACGACCGCGTTGCCGTACCCGCCCTGGGGGCTGGCGATGACGACAACCCCGGCTCGACAGGCGTGGATCGGCGTGCCGTAGGTGGCCTGGAGGTCGTCGCCGGGGTGGAAGCCGCGGGCGCCGCTGATCGGGTCGACCCGAGGCCCGAACCCGCTGATGATCGGGCCGGGCACGGGCCGGGCGTCGCAGTGGCCGACCGAGCCGGGCAGGTTGCTGCGGCGGAGCGCCGCCCCGATCGAGTCGGACGCGCCCTGCAGCGAGTTCAGCTCCACCTCGAACTCGCCCTTGCGGGCCTGGATGGAGGCGACCGCCTGCTGCTCGGCCGCCTGCTGCTGCGCGGCCTGGGTCTGCGCCGGCTGGAGCTGGGCGACGAGGCCCGCGATCTGGTCCCGTGCCGCCTGGGCCTGGTGCGCGAGCCCGTCCGCCTGGGCCTTCACGGCCGCGAAGGCGCGTCGCTCGCTGTCGATCTGGTCGCGGAGGGACCGGACCCGCTCGACGAGCCCCTTGCGGAGCTGGGCGATCCAGTGCAGGTAGTGCTGGCCGGCAGTGAGGTCGGCCGGTGCCGCGACCTGGATCGAGTCGTAGCCGTCGCCGGTGCGGGCCGAGATCAGCAGCGACGCCGCCGAGGCGTTCAGGGCCCGCTGCGCCTGGTCGAGCTGGAGCTGGGTCTGGCGCTCCTGGGTGTCGACCGCGTTGTACTGGGCCGTGATCCGGTCGGCGGTGGCCTGGAGCGGGTCGAGCTTGGCTTGGGCGGCCGCCAGCTGGGTCTGCAGCTCGGCGACCCGGGCGTCGAGCACGGCGTGCTGGTCGCGGATGGACTGCAGCGCCGCGAGGGCCTGGATCTCCGCCGTCGACGCCTCGGTGATCTGGTTCTGGAGCGCCTGGGTCTGGTTGCCGCCGCCGGTCTGGGCCCCCGCCAGGCTGGGCGCGCCGAGGACGGCGGCGACCGCGACGAGGAGCAGGGCCCGAGCACGCATGGAGACCGCCAGGCTAAACAACACTGGTCACAGTGGCAACAGGGACCCCGGCGGGGCGCCGGGACCCGAGCCTTGGATCGGCCCGGCGGGCGCCGGGCTGAAGCCGCCCGGCCCGCTCAGACCCGCAGGAAGCGCCCGAGCCCGATGGCGGAGCCGATCAGGCCGATCACGACGCCGAGCCCGAGCACGATGAGGGCGATGGAGCTGGCGTCCCAGGTGGTGACGTAGAACTCGCGGAAGAACCCGGTGGGGCTCGAGAACCAGTGGTCGAAGCCCACCTTCAGGGACGCCACGACGCCGACCGCGAGGCCGGCCCCGATGATCCCCTGGATGAGGCCCTCGGCCATGAACGGGATGCGGACGAACCAGTTCGACGCGCCGACCAGCTTCATGACCTCGATCTCGCGTCGCCGCGCGAACGTCGCCAGGCGGATCGTGTTGACGATCAGGAACAGCGAGGACGCGAGCAGGACGAGCGACAGGCCGAAGAAGATGAGCTTGGCCGTGTTCGTGGCGTCGAGGAGCCCCCGCAGCGCCTGCTGCGGGCTCTCGACCGTATCGACCCCCGGCACGGTCTGGTAGCGCCGTTGGATGCTGTTCGTGAGCTCGGCGCGTCTGGGCACGATCCGGAACGAGGTCGGCAGCGCGCTGGCGTCGACGTTCCTCGTCAGGTCCGGGTCCTTGCGGAAGATCCGCTTGAACTCGGCCAGCGCCGCCTTCTTGTCCAGGAACGCGAACGACTTCACCGCGGTGTCGCTCCTCAGCGTCGACCGCACGTCGTCGATCTGGCGGCCGGTGGCGTCCACGGTCATGAAGATCTCGAGCCGCACGCCGCCCTTGATGCTCGTGGTGCCGTGGTCGACCCACTTCCCGAGCAGCATGATCCCGCCGAAGAGGGCGAGCGACACGGCCACGGTGAGCACGCCGGCCACCGTCATCAGCAGGTTGCGGCGCAGCGACACGAGGGTCTCGCGACCGAAGTAGGCGATCCGGCTCAGCATCGCTCAGCTCCCGACGCCGTAGACGCCCCGGGTGTCGTCGCGCATCATCATCCCGTGGTCGAGCTCGACCACGCGGCGGCGCATGGCGTCGACGATGCGCTGGTCGTGCGTGGCCATGACGACGGTCGTGCCGGTGCGGTTGATCCGGTCCAGGATGCGCATGATGCCGACCGTCGTGGCCGGGTCGACGTTCCCGGTCGGCTCATCGGCGAGCAGGATCAGCGGCCGGTTGACGAAGGCCCGCGCGATCGAGACCCGCTGCTGCTCGCCACCGGACAGCTCGTTCGGGAAGCGACCCGCCTTCTTGGCCAGGCCCACGAGGTCGAGGACCTGGGGCACCTGGGTCCGGATCACGTGTCGGGGCCGCCCGATGACCTCCATCGCGAAGGCGACGTTCTCGTACACGGTTCGGGTCGGCAGGAGCTTGAAGTCCTGGAAGATGCACCCGATGTTGCGGCGCAGCTGCGGGACCTTCCAGTGCGAGAGTCGCGAGATGTCTCGGCCCGCGACCACGATGCGGCCCGCGGTCGGGTACTCCTCGCGGAGCAGCAGGCGCAGGAACGTGGACTTGCCCGAGCCCGACGGGCCGACGAGGAACAGGAACTCGCCCTTGCTCACGTCGACGGAGATGTCACGGAGCGCGGTGATGTTGCCCTTGTAGACCTTGTCGACGTTCTCGAAGCGGATCATGCAGCGAACGAGGTCCCGGGTGGGGGGCGTCAGGGACGAACTGAGGGTAGCAGGGCGGCCTCGGCGAGACTCGACAAGGCGTCCGAGCGGCCGCGCCGGTCTAGGTGCGCTGGGCGCGGCGCCACTGGAGCCAGGACTCGATGAACCCGTCGAGGTCGCCGTCGAGCACCGCGTCGACGTTGCCGGTCTCGTGGCGGGTCCGCTCGTCCTTGACGAGGCGGTACGGCGCCAGCGTGTACGTGCGGATCTGGTTCCCGAAGGCGACGTCGCGCTTCTCGCCCGAGAGGCGGACCAGCTCGGCCTCGCGCTCCTGCCGCTGCCGCTCGGCCAGGCGAGCGGCCAGGATCTGCATCGCCCGGGCCTTGTTCTGAGCCTGTGACCGCTCGTTCTGGCAGGACACGACGATCCCGGTGGGGAGGTGCGTGATCCGAACCGCGGAGTCGGTGACGTTGACGTGCTGGCCGCCGGCGCCGGACGAGCGGTAGGTGTCGACGCGCAGGTCGCCCGGGTCGATCTCGGGCTCCTCGGCCGCCTCGAGGTCCGGCACGCAGTCGAGCGACGCGAACGCGGTCTGGCGGCGCGCGTTGGCGTCGAAGGGCGAGATCCGGATGAGACGGTGCACCCCGCGCTCGCCTTGCAGCATGCCGTAGGCGTACCGGCCCTTCACGGTGAACGTGGCCGAGCTGATCCCAGCCTCGGTGCCCGGCTGGACGTCGTCGACCTCGACCTCGAAGCCGCGCCGCTCGGCCCAGCGCGTGAGCATGCGGAAGAGCATCTGGGTCCAGTCCTGGGCGTCCGTCCCGCCGGCGCCGGAGTGCACGTCGCAGATGGCGTCCCGCTCGTCGTGGTCGCCGGTGAACAGCGCCCGCAGCTCGAGTCGGTCGAGCTCCTGGCCGAGGGCCTGGCTCTCGGCCGCGATCTCCGGCTCGACCGAGGCGTCGCCCTCCTCGCGGCCGAGCCCGTGGAGCGTCTCGAGGTCGGAGAGGCGCCGCTCGAGCCCCTCGACGAGCGTCACGTCCTCACGGGCTCGGGCCAGGTCGCCGAGCAGCCGCCGGGCCCGATCCGGGTCGTCCCACAGGCCCGGGTCGGCGGCTTGGCCCTCGAGCTCGGCGGCGCGGTCCCGGGCCGCGTCGACCCGCAGGTAGCGCCGGGCGTCGCCGATGCGACGCTGGAGGTCGGCGAGCTCGTCAGAGAAGTCGCGCATGGCGGGGCCGGGGTCGGCCGAGACGGCCAGTCAGCGCCCGTGGCAGAGCTTGTACTTCTTGCCGCTGCCGCAGAAGCACGGCTCGTTGCGGCCCGGCGTCTTCTCGACCCGCACCGGCTCCTGCTGCAGTTCAGGGTCGTAGGGGTCGAGCGCCTCGGGCTCGGCCGGCAGCGCCGGCGCCGCGGCCTCGATCGGCTCGGGCGTCGGGGCGGCGAGCGCGGCGGTGAGAGCCTGCGCGCCCTGCACCGGGTCCTCCGGGGCGCTGTACTGCAGGTTGGCCGCGACGGGCCGAGGGGCCTCCTCGGTGATGACCTGCAGATGCGTCACGTAGCGGACGAAGTCCTCCTGGATCATCGCCATCATGGCCTCGAACATGTCGTAGCCCTCACGCTGCCACTCGGCGAGCGGGTCGCGTTGGCCCATAGCACGCAGGTTGATCCCCTCGCGCAGGTAGTCCATCTCGTAGAGGTGCTCGCGCCAGCGCTGGTCGATGACCGACAGCATCACCCGCCGCTCGATCTCGCGGAGGGTCTCCTTGCCGATCGCCTGCTCCTTCGCCTCGTACTTCGCCAGCGCCTCGCCGAGCACGAGCTCGCGGAGCTGGTCGACGTGCAGGCACTCGTCGAGCGCCTCACGCGTGACGTCGGTCGGCAGCGTCAGCTGCAGGTTGCGGAAGAACTCGGTGAGGTCCCAGTCCTCGGGGAACTCGCCCGGGCAGTAGCTGGCGATCAGCCCCTCGACGATCTCCTCGATCGCCGCGAAGGTGTCGTCGCGCAGGTCGTCGCCGTCGAGGATCTGCTGGCGACGCTGGTAGATGACCTTGCGCTGCTCGTTCATCACCTCGTCGTACTTGAGGACGTCCTTGCGGATCTCGAAGTTGCGGTCCTCGACCGTGCGCTGGGCCCGCTCGATAGCCTTCGTGACCATCTTCGCCTCGAGCGGCATGTCGTCCGGGAAGGCGCGGTCCATGACCCAGCTCATGGCCCCGGTCGCGAAGAGCCGCATGAGGTCGTCCTCGAGCGACAGGTAGAAGCGGCTCTCGCCGGGGTCGCCCTGGCGCCCGGACCGGCCTCGCAGCTGGTTGTCGATCCGTCGGCTCTCGTGACGCTCGGTGCCGAGCACGTAGAGGCCGCCGAGCTCCCGCACGCGGTCGCCGTCGTGCCCGCACTCCTCGGCGTAGCGCGCCGCGAGCTCGGCCAGGCGCGCCGGCGTCTCCTCGGGGCTGGCGCCGTCGGCGAGCAGGTCCCGCCGGGCCAGCCCGTCCGGGTTGCCCCCCAACAGGATGTCCACGCCCCGGCCGGCCATGTTCGTCGCCACCGTCACCGCCCCCGGCCGCCCGGCCTGGGCCACGACGTGAGCCTCCTTCTCGTGCTGCTTGGCGTTGAGCACGGCGTGTGGGATGCCACGGCGCTCCAACGTCCGCGACAGCCGCTCCGACTTCTCGACCGAGATCGTGCCGACGAGCACGGGCTGCTCGCGGTCGTGACGCTCCTGGATGTCGTCCGCGAGCGCCTCGAACTTCGCGGCCTCCGACTTGTAGATCAGGTCGGCGTGGTCGGCCCGGACCATGGGCATGTTCGTCGGGATCGTGACGACCTCGAGGCCGTAGGTGTGGGCGAACTCCCCGGCCTCGGTCGCGGCCGTGCCGGTCATCCCGGCGAGCTTGTCGTAGAGACGGAAGTAGTTCTGGAGGGTGATCGTGGCGAGGGTCTGGTTCTCCTCTTTGATCCGCACCCCCTCCTTGGCCTCGACGGCCTGGTGGAGCCCCTCGCTCCAGCGGCGACCCTCGAGGATGCGTCCCGTGAACTCGTCGACGATCTTCACCTCGCCCTGCTGGACGACGTAGTCGACGTCCCGCTTGAACAGCTCCTTCGCGCGCAGGGCGGCCTGCAGCTGGTGGACGAAGTTCTGGTTGACGTGCTCGTAGAGGTTCGGCACGCCGAGGGCGGCTTCGACTCGCCCGACGCCTTCCTCGGTGGGGACGACGGTTCGCTTCGCCTCGTCGACCTCGTAGTCGCGCTCGGCCTGGAGACCCCGGACGATGCGTGCGAACTGGTAGTAGAGCTGCTGCGCGTCGTCGGCCGGGCCCGAGATGATCAGCGGAGTCCTTGCCTCGTCGACGAGGATCGAGTCGACCTCGTCCACGATGGCGAAGAAGTGGCCGCGCTGGACCTGGTCCTCCCCGGACGCGGCCATGTTGTCGCGCAGGTAGTCGAACCCGAACTCGTTGTTCGTCCCGTACGTGAGGTCGGCTTGGTAGGCGGTCCGCTTGGCGCCGTAGTCGAAGATCTCGGGGATGACGATGCCGACGTCGAGGCCGAGGGCCCGGTAGATCTGGCCCATCCACTCGGCGTCGCGGCGGGCCAGGTAGTCGTTCACCGTCACGACGTGCGCGCCGTAGCCGGCCAGGGCGTTCAGGTACACCGGCAGCGTCGCCACGAGCGTCTTGCCCTCGCCAGTCTTCATCTCAGACACCCAGCCGAAGTGCAAGGCCGCGCCGCCCATCAGCTGGACGTCGAAGTGGCGCTGGCCGAGGGTGCGGCGGGCGGCCTCACGGACCACCGCGAAGGCTTCCGGGAGCAGGTCGTCGAGCGCGTCGAGGCGCGCCTCGCGCTCGGTGACGGCGTCGCCGGCCCGATCGAGGCGCCCGCGCAGCTCGGCGGTGAGGCCCCGCAGCTCGTCGTCGGTGCGGCGCTCCATCTCGGGCTCGAACGCGCCGACCTCGGGCACGACCGACTCCAGCGCCTTGAGCTTGCGGCCCTCGCCGGCGTGCAACAGCCGTTCGAAGAGTCCCATACCGGCGCCGAGTGTACCGGCGGGTCGCCCGATCACGATCCGCGGCGCGCGGCGGGCGTCGAGCGGCACTCCCTATGCTCACCGCGTGGGCTCCCTGGTCGCCGGCGAGCCGCTCGGGCGCGGGGAGCAGCGCTCGTTCGCGGCGGGGGTGGTCGCCGTCGTCGCCGCGCTCGGCGCGATCCTGCTCGCCGCCACGCCGCACGCCCAGAGCGGCGACCCCACCGTCGACGTCGCCGCTCGACTGTGGCTGGTGGTGTGCACCGTCGTCGTGCTCGTCGTGGTCCGCGCGCCGGTCTCGCGCGCGACGAAGGGGATCCTCGTCTCGATCGTCGTCGGCGCGGCCGTGATGCTCGGCGCCGCGCTCATCCTGAGCGCGAACGACTTCGCGCCCCTCGGCGCCGTGCTCGACCAGAGCCATCGCACCGCGCTCATCACGAAGTACGCCAACAACTGGGGCTGGGTGGACTTCGCCTACAAGGGCCTGCCGGACTCGTACCCGCCGCTCACGTTCTGGATCCTCGGCCGCCTGGCCGCGCTGCTGTCGATCGCGCCCTGGAAGATGCTGAAGGTCGACGTCCTGGCGACGGCGTTCCTCGTCCCGGTTCTCAGCTGGCCCCTGTGGCGGCGGGTGGTCGGACCGACCGCCGGGGTCGCGGCGGTCGTCGGCGGGGCCCTCCTCCTCCAGGCCTGGTACCGGCCGATGGCCTGGCTCGGCGTCGCGCTCTTCGTGCCGTGGTGGCTGTGGGGCGTCCTCGGCGTCGGCCGGGCGGCCCGCTCGCGGCGTGAGCTCGTCGCCGCGGCCGTGATCGGCGCCGCGCTGTTCTGCACCTACTACTTCCCGTTCGTCATCGGGGCACTCATGCTGGTCGTGACCGCGGCGCTCCGGCGTCCCGCCGCCGCCCGGGGGCTCGAGCTCCCACCGCGCCACCCGCGGGCGGCCGGTCTCGTGCTCGGCGGGACGGCGGCGCTCAGCGCGCCGTACTGGCTGCCGCTCCTGGTCTCGATCGTCCGCGACGGCTACCAGTCGAACACGAACCGCTACTACATCTCCGACTTCATCGACCTGCGGTTCCGCTTCCTCACCTTCGACGTGATCGGGATCGTGATGCTGTTCGGGCTCGCCTACCTGGTCCTCACCGCCCGTCGGTCACCGGTGTCCCTGTCGCTGGTGGGGCTGCTGGCGGCCGCGCTCGTCTACTACGTCGCCGACTACGTGGGCGTGCTGGCGAACGCCCCGCTGCTCTCGTTCGAGGGCAACGAGATCGTCGACTTCATCCTCGGGGCCGGCGCCGGCCTCGGCGCCGTCCACCTGTGGCAGCTCGCCCGATCGAACGAGGCGCTCCGAGCGCGGCTCGGGCGGGGCGGCGTCACCGCCGGCGCCGGGCTGGCGGCGGCGATCCTGGGGTTCAGCCTGGCCCAGACCGCGGTCCGGACCATCCCCTACGTCGACGAGCAGCGCAGCGCGGCGGAGCCCGCGGCGTTGCTCCGCGACTTCCGCCACGCCGCCGGCGAGCCCGTGGCCAACCGGGTCGTGCTCACCGACCTCAGCGAGCTCCCGGCCTTCCTTCCCGTGTACGTCTTCAACTGGTGGGACACGCAGGGCAACACGACGCCGGCCGCGAACGTGAACGACCGGACCGACTTCCTGATCCGGCTGTCGAAGGAGCACGACCCCCGAGCGTTCGCGGTGGCGGTCCTCCACAACGTCTACGACCGGGTGGACCTCGTGGCGCTCCGCCGCGACCCGGGCGCGGGCCTCGACTACACGTTCACCGACGACGCCTTCCCGCGGGGCCCGGTCCAGCGCACGCTCGTCTACGCCGACGCGCTGTTCGGGACGCCGACGTTCCGTCGCGTCGACACGACGAGCTTCACGCTGTTCCGGGTGTCGCATCAGCGCGACCCGCTGCGCGCGCTGCGCTCGTGCCCCGGCGATCCCACCCCCGACGCCTGTCGGGTGCTCGGCGCGCTCGCGCGCCGATACCCCGGTCACCTCGACCGCGCCGTGCTCGATCTCGCGGCGCGGTGGCGCGCCGCCCTCGCCCGCGTCGGCTCGGGCGGCCCCTAGCGGTTCTTGTCGCGCGTGACCTGGTGGCGCAGCTTGTCCACCACCAGGTCGAGCGCCGCCTCCGGGGCCATGGCCGCGGCACGGGCCCGGACCAGCTCTCGCCGCCGGTGCACGATGACCGCGCACCGGTGCCGCCGCTGGATCCGGGGGTTGTGCTCCTCGGAGAAGTCGACCTCGGCGCGCGAGACGTCTCGAGCCATGCGCTCGAGACGCCCGAGCTTGCGTTGCGCCGCGGTCCGAAGGGATGACGGGACGTTGCTCCCGCGGACGATCACGTCCATCGGCGCCTCCCCGTTGTGCCGGCTGGGGTCCGCTCCCCGGAGTGTACGACGGCGCCGTCAGTACCGGTAGTGGTCGGGCTTGTAGGGGCCGGCGACGGGAACGCCCAGGTAGCGGGCCTGGTCCTCGCTGAGGGTCGTGAGCCGCACACCGAGCTTGTCGAGGTGCAGCCGCGCCACCTCCTCGTCGAGGTGCTTCGGCAGCGTGTACACCTTCCGCTCGTAGAAGTCGGCGTGGGTGAACAGCTCGAGCTGCGCCAGCACCTGGTTCGTGAAGCTGTTCGACATCACGAAGCTCGGGTGCCCGGTCGCGCAGCCGAGGTTCAGGAG
Source organism: Acidimicrobiia bacterium (assembly GCA_035948415.1). Taxonomy (NCBI): domain Bacteria; kingdom Bacillati; phylum Actinomycetota; class Acidimicrobiia; species Acidimicrobiia bacterium. Next base: position 37,394 of record DASZJD010000001.1, read on the forward strand.
CCGGCCCTCGGCGAGCACGATGACGGCGTGCCCGTCGGGGAACCGCCAGGCGTCGACCTGCGGCTTGATGTTGACCCGCTCGATGCCGGGGACGGCCGCGAGCCCGGCCATGTCGATCTCGTTGTCGAAATGGCCGATGTTGCCGACGATCGCGTTGTGCTTCATCCGGGCCAGGTGCTCGGCGGTGAGGATGCTCGTGTTGCCGGTGGCGGTGACGAAGAGATCCGCAGTGTCGACGACGTCCTCGACGCGCAGCACCTCGTAGCCCTCCATCGCCGCCTGCAGCGCGCAGATGGGGTCGATCTCGGTGACGACGACGCGGGCACCCTGGCCGCGGAGCGACTGGGCGCAGCCCTTGCCGACGTCGCCGTAGCCGCAGATGACCGCGACCTTGCCGGCGAGCATGACGTCGGTCGCCCGGCAGATGCCGTCGACGAGCGAGTGGCGACAGCCGTACAGGTTGTCGAACTTCGACTTCGTCACCGAGTCGTTCACGTTGATGGCCGGGAAGAGCAACGCGCCCGACTCCTGCATCTGGTAGAGGCGGTGGACACCCGTCGTGGTCTCCTCCGTCACCCCCTGCACGCCGTCGGCGATCGTGTGCCAGCAGCGGTCGTCGTCGTCGCGGACGCGCCGCAGCATGGCGAGCACGACGCGCCACTCCTCGGGGTCACCGGGGGCGGCGTCCGGGACGGCGCCGGCCCGCTCGTACTCGACGCCTCGGTGCACGACGAGGGTGGCGTCACCGCCGTCGTCGAGGATGAGGTTGGGACCTGCGGCCCGGTCGGCGGGCCAGCGCAGCGCCTGCTCCGTGCACCACCAGTACTCCTCGAGCGTCTCGCCCTTCCACGCGAACACGGGCACGCCCCGGGCGGCGATCGCGGCCGCGGCGTGGTCCTGGGTGGAGAAGATGTTGCACGACGCCCACCGGACCTCGGCGCCGAGGGCGAGGAGGGTCTCGATGAGCACCGCGGTCTGGACGGTCATGTGGAGCGAGCCCGTGATCCGGGCGCCCGCGAGCGGCCGCGTCTCGGCGTAGCGGTCGCGCATGGCCATGAGGCCGGGCATCTCGTGCTCGGCGAGGGTGATCTCCTTGCGGCCGAACTCGGCCAGCGACAGGTCGGCGACCTTGAAGTCGGGCCGGTCGGTGGACGTGCTGCTGGGCGCGGTGGTGGTCATGCGACTCCTCCGTCGTTGAGCGGCGCGCGTCGACGCGCCTGGCGTATCGGGGAGTCGGCCCGGATCACCGGATGACAGCTCCGAGGAGCCCGACCGGCGTCCAGTTTACTGGGCGCCGACGGCGAGCGCGGTCTTCAGCTGCGTGATCGCGTCGATGGGACCGGGGTCGACGTCGTTGTCGAGGGCGAGGTAGCAGGACACCCAGTCTCCCAGGTACATGAGGTCGAGGAGCTCGGCCAGGCGGCCCTCGCCCTCGGCGCCGACCTCGATGACCTGGAGCAGCGCCTCCTCGATGAGCTCGGTGGTGCGGTCGATGCGGGCCGACAGCCGGTCGTGCTCGAAGCCGTGCCGCAGCGAGATCAGGGTGAGGAGCTGGCGGGTGACGTCGCCGTGCTGGCCCCAGCCGCAGACCTCGTTGTGGGTGAGCTCGGGGTACGCGGCCCAGAAGGCGGGGCTCTTGGCGTTCTCGTTGATGTCGCACTTCCACCGGTAGGCGGCGACGGCGCCGAGCGCGCCCCCTCCGTACACGAGCGGCACGCTGCGGCCGATGCGGCGGGCGAGCTCGCGCGCCGGGTTGGCCGGCGCGGGGGTGCGGGCGTCGCACTGGTCGCGCCGCCGGCTCAGCTGGGCCTGGGCCTGCACGAGGAGGGCGTGGCTCTCGGGGAACAGACCGACGCGGAAGAGCGTCATGAAGAGGGGCGCGACGAGGGCACCGATCGCGGCCCGGGGCATGGCCAGCCCGGGCGCGCACGGGACGTGGACGGCGCCGCGCTCGGCGGCCAGGGCGGCGAGCTCCCCGCCGACGCTCACCGCCACGAGGTGGGCGCGAGCGTCGAGGGCGCCGCGGGCCATCGAGACGGTCTCCTCGGTGTCCCCCGAGTACGACAGCGCCACCGCGAGCGTCCGGGGCCCGATGTACGCGGGGGTGCGCAGCTGCTTGAGGACGATGACGGGGACGGGCAGCGACGACCCCACCGCGCGCAGCACGTCGCCGGCGATGCCGGACCCGCCCATCCCGAGGACGGCGACGTGGTCGACGTCGCCGGGTCTCGGGAGCGCGGCCCGGTCGAGCGCGACCGCCGCGTGCTCGTGCGCGGCGGCCAGCTGCTCGGGGAGTCCGCGCACGGCGTCGAGGAACCCGAGCGAGTCGGTCGCCACCCGGCCTAGGCCTCGAACGTCGGCTGAATGCCCTCGGCCTCGGCCTTGGCGAGGAGCCGCTGGTGCTCGGCTCCGTCGACGGTCTCGGCCTCGTCGATCAGCATGATCGGGATGTCGTCGCGCACCGCGTACCGGCGCTGCAGGCGGGGGTTGTAGAGGGACGACTCGTCGGGGAAGTACAGCAGCGGTCCCTTGTCCTCGGGGCAGGCGAGGATCTCCAAGAGCTTGGGGTCGAGGGTCACCGGGTCAGTCTGCCTCGCCGCCGACGAGCGTGAGGACCTCGGCGACGTGCTGCCGGCAGGAGGCGTCGTCGGCGGCCTCGAGGTTGAGGCGCAGGAGCGGCTCGGTGTTGCTCGGTCGGAGGTTGAACCACCAGTCGCCGTGGTCGACGGTCAGCCCGTCGAGGCGGTCCTGGGTCGCGTCGGCGTGGGCGGCCGCGACCCGCTCGAGCACCGCGGGCGGGTCGGCGACCCGCCGGTTGATCTCCCCCGACTGGACGTAGCGCTCGTACGGCCGACGGAGCTCCGAGAGGGGCACGCCGGCCCGGGCCAGGGCCTCGAGGACGACGAGGGCGGCGATGATGCCGGAGTCGGCTCGGAAGTTGGCTCGGAAGTAGTAGTGGCCCGAGTGCTCGCCGCCGAAGATCGCCCCGGTGTCGGCCATGACCTGCTTGATGAACGAGTGCCCGACCCGGGTCCGCACGGGGATGCCGCCGAGCTCGCGGACGATCTCGGGGACGGCCTTCGAGCAGATGAGGTTGTGGACGATGGTGCGGTCGGCATCGCTGGCGTCGGCGGGGAGGCGTCGGAGGGTCGAGGCGGCGACGATCGCGGTGGTGAGCGAGCCGGACAGCGGCTGGGCCAGCTCGTCGACGAGGAAGACACGGTCGGCGTCGCCGTCGAAGGCCAGCCCGGCGTCGGCGCCGCGCGCTCGCACCGCGCGCTGGAGGTCGACGAGGTTCTCGGGCTGGATCGGGTCGGCGGGGTGGTTCGGGAAGGTCCCGTCGAGCTCCCCGAAGAGCATCTCGAGGTCGACGGGCAGGCCGGCGAACACGGCGGGGACGACGAGCCCGCCGACGCCGTTGGCGGTGTCGGCGACGACGCGCTGCCCTCGCAGTGTGTCCACGTCGACGAAGGACCGGACGTGGGCCACGAACTCGGGGAGGAGGTCGCGGTGCTCGACCCGGCCCCGCCGCGCCGCGGGCTCGACGCCGCCGGCGGCGACCGTCGCCTCGAGCGTGGCGAGGCCGGTCTCGGCGCCGACCGGTGCCGCGCCGGCGCGGCACAGCTTGATGCCGTTGTACTGGGACGGGTTGTGGCTGGCGGTGAACATCGCCGCCGGGGCGTCGAGGTGGCCGGAGGCGAAGTACACGAGGTCGGTGGACGCCAGCCCGAGGTCGACGACGTCGGCGCCGGCGGCGGTCGTCCCGTCGGTGAACGCGGCCACGAGCGGCTCGGACGACGGGCGGGCGTCGCGACCGACGAGCACCCGCGACGCCCCCGTGAAGCTGACGAAGGCACCCCCGACGAGGCGGGCGACCGACTCGTCGAGCTGGTCCGGGTAGACGCCGCGGATGTCGTAGGCCTTGAAGATGGCGTCGAGGGACGCCGGGGGTGAGCTCACGCGGCGGTCAACCTATCGGGCCCTCGCGGCGGCGCCGTCGGCCCGCCCACGCGAGGACGCCGACCCCGGCCAGCCCGAGGAGGGTGAGGAGCCGGCCGATCCACTCGGCGCCGGTCGTCCCGTAGGTGAGCCGGACGTCGTGGCCGGTCGGCACCACGACCATGAAGTTCGGCGTCGACCGGTAGGGGCCGGCGGCGCCGCTCACCTGCCAGTTCGGGAAGAACGAGGTCTTCACCACGACCGGGACGCCCGTGCGCGACACGTGGAACGACACGCTCGTCCGGTCGTGGCGGATGCGGGTGATCGCCACCGGCGGCAGCGGCCGAGGGGCGCGGAGGCGGGCGGCGGTGGGCTGGGCGCGCGGCCAGGAGGCGGGGCCGCTGGCCACGAGGGGCCGGCCGAGGGCGGCGGCGTCGTTGAACCACGGCACCGCGACGCAGTCCTGCCACTCGTGGAGGCGCACCGACCCGGCCTGGATGCCGGCGGCGACGAGCCGCTGCCGGCAGCGGGCCCGCTCGGCGCCCGAGAGCGGGTCGACGACGACGGGCTGGTCGGCGACGGCGGCGACCGTGGGCGCGGCCGCGACCTCGTAGATCCCCCAGGTGTCGGGCGCGATCCCGTCCCGGCCGGTGCGGCTCGTGGCCACGAGCCGCAGGCGGGGGTCGGTGGCGGCGGCGTGCCGGGAGGCCTCGGAGTGGGCGATGAAGTAGCGGATGCCGAGGAGCTGGAGGTACCGCACGCCGAGGCCGAAGCTCGCGAACGTGCGGTAGGGGACGCCGCGCACCGGGTTCGACGCGTTGCCGGGGGCGTCGAGGGTGGCGAGCGCCATGAAGACGTAGGGCGTGGTCGCGGACGACTCGTAGTAGAGGCCCTCGGTGGACGGGAAGCGACTGTCGGTCCAGTACGGGAGCAGCATGAGCGCCAGCGGCGTCCCGTAGCGGTCGAGGCCCGTCCCGCCCTCGAAGATCGTGCGGCCGGCGGGGAGCCGGCTGACGGTGTCGACGAGCCGCCGGTACTCCGGGTACGCCTTCTTCAGGCCCGGCCCCTGGCCCTTCCGGTCCTGGTAGCCGCTCTCGTTCCACTTGATCCAGAAGGGCAGGAAGTCCTTCGACCGGTCGAGGTTCACGAGCGCGCCGACCGCGAGCACGACGGTGAGCAGCGCCGCCGTGCCGGTGCTGACCCGCCCGACGGTGAGCCGGGGCGGCCGCGCCGCCGGCGCGGGGCCGTCGCCGGTGGGCGGGGCCGGGGCGCGCGTCTGCTCGCCGACGGCCCACGCCCGTCGGGCCAGCCACGCCGCGCCCCGCACGAGCTCGGCGACGCCGAGGCCCATGAGCAGGAACACGCACAGGTACCAGAACGGGAGGACCCGCAGGTTCCAGGCCGGGGCCACCTGGACGCTCGCCCAGACCCGGAACAGCAGCCCCGTGAGCGCGGTGAGGGTCACGAGCACCAGCGTCGAGCGGCGCCGCCCGACGATCCCGCCCACGACGGCGACGGTCAGCAGCGCGGCCGCCCCCCACTGCCAGGGCAGGACCCCGCGGACGCCCCACAGGTAGGACCAAGGAAAGAGGAAGTCGCCGTACTGGGTGATGGCGCCGTACCGCATGTCGGTCGTGTACTGGAGGGTGGCGACGAGCGGCACGCTCCACACCGCGGTCAGGAGGGCCCCGACCCCGCCGGCGGCGAGCGCCCGCAGCAGGGTGTCGCGGGGCCAGAACCCGACCAGCGCGACGGCCACGCCCACGAGGACCAGCACCGCCCACACGATGCTCGTGGGGTGCGTGGTGACGAGGAGCAGCGCCGCCACCGCCACGACCAGCGCCGCCCCCACCGACGCCACGGTCCGGCGCGAGACGGCCGGCCGGGGCCGCGACCCCGCCACCACCACGACGGCGCCGACGACGGCGAACACGGCCACGACGAGGTGGCTCATGGCCGTCCCGGCCAGCAGCACCGCCGGCAGCCAGAGGCCGCGCCCGGTGCGCAGCGACCACGCCAACGCGCCGAGGAAGCAGAGGGCCAGCGCCAGGGCGAGCGTGTACGAGAACTCGCCGGCGAGGTTGCTGGCCAGGTTCCCGCCCATGATGTGCTGGTCGAACGCGACCGTGTTGTGGTCGAACGCCGAGGTGCCGGGGTCGCCGTTGAAGAAGAGGAACCCGGTGGCGGCCACGGCCAGCCCGGCCGGCGCCGGGTTGGGGGCGCGCAGCCCCCGGGCGAACACGTACGCGCCGACGGGGAGGAGGACGGGTCCGAGCGCGGTGATCAGCTTGAAGGCGACGTTGTACGGGATGACGGCGTTCAGCCCGACGATGAGGATCGCCGGCAGCGGGAAGTAGAACTGCCCGGCCGGGAAGCCGTCGTAGAAGTCCGGGGACCAGCCGGACACCCGCCACGGCAGCAGGTGGTCACGCAGGTAGGCCGGCCACCAGACGTGGGCGCCGGTGTCGCCGCCGGCCGGTGTCGTGTTGCGGAGCAGGAGCCGGGGGTCGAGCTGCACGATGATGAACGCGCAGCACGCGGCGACGACGAGCAGGCCGACCCAGAGCTCGAGCCGCCCCCAGGGGGGCCGGGGGCGGGTGTCGTCCGGTGGCGGCGGCGCCGCGACGGGTGCGGGAAGCACCGGTGTCGGCGCGGCCATGCCCGTAGCCTGCCAGGGCGACCCGCGCGCTTGCGGGCGCGGGCCCGGCCGGGCCGGGGCGGTCAGCGGGTCCGGGCGAGCTCGAGCACGTGGCTCAGCGGGACGCTGCCGTCGGCGGTGGTCCACGACTTGGCTTCGCAGCGACCGCAGCGACGGAACGTCAGCTCCTCACCGTGGATCCGCATGCGGATCTCGATGACCGAGCCCTTGGCACACGAGGGACAGCGCATCCCAGCCTCCCAGACTCCAAACCAGCACTTTCGGCCCACGCTCGTATCGGCGCCGGGGGCCGGCACCTTGAGGCGGGTGAGGACCGGTCAGGTGAGGATCTGGAGGACGGCCACGAGGTTGAAGCCGGCGTGGAGCAGGATCGACTGGGACAGGTTGCCGGTGCGCCAGGCCCGGTAGCCCGAGAGCAGGCCGAGGAGCAGCAGCGCCGGGACCGCGAAGCCGGCCCCCGGGTCGAGGGCCACGTGGACGAGGGCGAAGGCGAGGGCGGCGACCCCGATGGCGACGGGGGGGCTGGTCCGGCGCACCAGGGCCCGGAGGAGGAGCCCGCGGAACAGCAGCTCCTCCCCCACCGGGGCCACCACGAGCACGGCGAGGACGAAGAGCGCCGTCTCGGTGCCGTGGGCCCGCTGGAACACCCGGACCACGTCCTGGGACGAGTTGCTGAGGTGGCCGGCGTCGACGATCGGGGCCAGCAGGCCCCCGGAGGCCGCCGCCAGCGCGAAGCCGGCCACGAGGAAGAGGCCGTCGCGGGCGGACACCCGGAGCCCGAAGTCGGCCCGGAGGCTGCCCTGGCCCCGCCGGGCGGCGAAGACGAGGTAGATGACGACGGCCGTGGTCTGCGCCGCCACGGCCACCAGCGACGCCGACACCTCGAGGTGCTTCGGGACCCGCCCGTGGCTGACGAACGGGGTCTCGGCGATCGACGCCGCGAGGAGAGAGAGGATGAAGGCGACCGCGGCGTCGGGGATGCCCCACCCGATCCGCCGTGCGGGGGCCGAGCCCGGCGGCTCGGCGCCCCGTGGCTCCATGCGGCGCACGGTAGCGGCCGCCCTCCCGGTTCCGACGCCGGGGTCGTGGGAGCGACGAGTTCCTGGAGCCTCGGGCGGGCCGTACCATGGGCCGACGGAGGGGCGCGCTGCTGCCCGTCCGACACTCGACGAGGAGCCCCTCATGAGTCGCCCCCCTTCCGAGATGCCTCCCGGCCGCCGCCCGTCCGGCGGCCCGGAGCGTCGCCCGGACGGGCGCTCGGCGTCGCCGCCGCCGTCGTGGGCCCGGATGCTCCCGTGGCTCCTGATCCTGGCCCTCGTGGGCGTCTTCGCGCTGACGAACGTGTTCTCGACGTCGAACGGCTCGGCGAAGAGCGTCACCTACACGCAGTTCCTGCAGGCGGTCGATCGGGGCAACGTCAAGAAGGTCACGTTCAACCGCTCGAACGGCGACATCTCGGGTGACTTCAACGGGACCGTCGGCGGCGCGAAGTCGTTCACCACCAACGGCCCGGCCAACGATCTGCAGTCCCAGACGGTGAAGGACCTGCAGACCCACGGCGTCGACCTGCGCTACACGTCGAGCAGCTCGAACTTCTTCCTCGCCCTCCTGCCGCTGCTGATCCCGGTGCTCATCATCATCGGCTTCTTCGTGTGGATGAACCGGCGGGCGCAGGGACAGATGGGCGCGGTCATGAACATCGGCCGCAGCCGGGCGAAGGTGTACGCCACCGAGAAGCCCAAGACCACCTTCTCGGACGTGGCCGGCTACAGCGCGGTGAAGGCCGAGATCGCCGAGGTCGTCGACTTCCTGAAGTACCCGCAGAAGTTCAAGCAGATCGGGGCCCGCATCCCGAAGGGGGTGCTGCTCGTGGGTCCCCCCGGCACCGGCAAGACGCTGATCGCCCGGGCCGTCGCCGGCGAAGCCGGCGTGCCGTTCGTGTCCGTGACCGGCTCCGACTTCATGGAGATGTTCGTCGGCGTCGGCGCGGCGCGCGTGCGCGACCTGTTCCAGACCGCGCGCAAGCAGGCGCCGGCCATCATCTTCGTCGACGAGGTCGACTCGATCGGCCGCAAGCGCGGCGCTGGGCTTGGCGGCGGCCACGACGAGCGCGAGCAGACCCTCAACCAGATGCTCGCCGAGATGGACGGGTTCGAGGCCACCGAGGGGATCGTCATGATGGCGGCGACGAACCGCCCCGACGTCCTCGACCCCGCGCTGCTGCGTCCCGGGCGCTTCGACCGCCAGATCGTCGTGCCGTTCCCGACCCAGGAGGAGCGCGTCGCGATCCTCGAGGTGCACCTGCGCGACAAGCGCGTCGCCTCCGACCTCGACGTCAACGTCGTCGCTCGCGGCACGCCGGGCATGGCCGGCGCCGACCTGGCCAACCTCGTGAACGAGGCCGCGCTGTTCGCGGTGCGGCGCGGCGCGGCGGAGATCCACGCCGAGGACATCGAGGCCGCCCGCGACCGGGTGCTGATGGGCCTCAAGCGCGACTCGATCGCCCTCAGCGAGGAGGAGAAGGAGGTCATCGCCTACCACGAGGGCGGCCACGCCGTCATGGCGTACGTGCTCGACCACGCCGACCCGATCCATAAGGTGACGATCCTCCCGACCGGCATGGCGCTTGGCGTCACCCAGCAGCTCCCCGAGGAGGAGCGCCACATCTACAAGCGCGAGTACATCGCCGACTCGATCGTGGTCGCGCTCGGTGGCCGCACCGCCGAGGAGCTCGTGTTCGGCCACCTGTCCACCGGGGCCCAGAACGACCTGGTCCGGATCACCGAGCTGGCCCGCAAGATGGTGCGGGAGTGGGGCATGAGCGAGCGCATCGGCCCGATGGCGTGGGGCGCGCAGGGACCGGTGTTCCTGGGCGAGGACCTCGTGCACACCCGCGACTACTCCGACGAGACCGCTCGGGTCATCGACGAGGAGGTCGAGCGGATCCTCCGTCAGGAGGAGAGCCGGGCCCGGCGGATCATGCGCCTCCACCGGCGGGGCCTCGACGCGGTGGCCCGGGCCCTGCTCGAGCACGAGACGCTCGACGGCGACGAGGTCGAGCGCCTCGTGGACGAGGCCATGGGCCGCAAGGCCGGCGGCTTCCGCAAGGTGAAGCGCGCCGACGGCTCGGTCATGGAGGTCAAGCCGCCGGCCGAGAACGGCGGCCGCCGGAAGCCGAGGCCCGCGGCCCGCTCGCGCGCCCGCGGCGCCTGACGCCCGCCGGCTCGCTACTCGAGGGCGCCGAGCGTCGGCTCGGGCGTCGACCCCGGCGCGCGTAGCTCGGCGAGGCTCGCCCACAGGTCGGTGGCGGTCGTGGCACCGACGAAGGCGCGCCGCACCACCCCGTCGGCGTCGGCGAGCAGGATCATCGGGATGGCCGAGATGTCGTAGCGGTCGTGCAGGTCTCGTTTGTCGGCGAAGTCGAGGACGGCGGTGGCCACGGCGTCCGACTCGAGCACCGCGACCTTGGGCCCGAGGCCCTGGCACGACGCGCAGGTGTCGGAGGAGAAGTAGGCGACGAGCCACGGCGCGTCCGGCCGGGGGAAGTCGCGCCGGTCGAGCTGGCGCGGGATCGGATACGGGTCGCGGGGCGGGCCCTCCGGTCGGCGGCGACGCAGCCACCACGCCACCGCGAGCGCGGCGAGCAGGATGCCGGCCGCGATGGCGACCCGGGCGGTCACGGCAGCGCCGGCACCCCGCTGCTCGCCGACGGGCTGGGCCCGAGCACCAGCCGGCCGGCCGCGACGGGGCCGTCGGCGGAAAGGACGAGCACCTGGTTCGGGCCGACGCCGGCCGCGAGGGGCACCACCACCCGCTGGCCGGGCGCGACCGTCGCGGTGGCGATGCGGCCGAGCCCGCCCGCGGCGCCGGCCAGGACGCGCACGGTGCGGGTCCGGCGTGAGGGGTTGAACGCGACGAGCTGGGCGTCGCCGGCGGCGGTGACGCGGCCGGTGGCGAACGCCCATCGGGCCGCGGTGGCGGTGGAGCCGAGCGTGGCGGTCACGCCGACGATCGGGGCCGGCGGGGCCCAGACCTCGAGCAGCTGGGCGACGACCGGCCGGGCGCGGGGGGTGCTGAGGGTGACGGCGTAGCCGCCGCCGGTCGGGATCGCGCTGAGCGGCAGCGTCTCGACGCTCATCGACGGCACCGCGACGTGCATGGTCGGGAGCGTGGCCCGGCTGTCGAGGGCCAGGTGGACGTCGACGCGCGTGCCGGCGGGCCCGAAGTTGGCGAGCACGAGCGTCGCCGTCGTCCCGGTCTCGGCGTCCCCGGTCGGGACCCGCCAGGTGGCCGAGGTCCCCGTCGCCCCGAGGGTCGTGGCGATGCCGGTGACCCCGTTCGTCCCGTCGAAGATCAGCGACTGCTCGGCGGCGACCCGCCCGGTGCGGGCGTGGACGTGGAGGGCGAGCGAGCTCTGGTCGGGCACGAGCTGGTGCAGCGGGAGCGAGACGCGGGACCGGCGGGGCACGTCGATCGCCTGGGTCTGGCCGGGCGCCTGCACCCCCGAGGCGGTGAGGAAGGTCACGTCCACGATGGCGTCGTCCCCGAACGGGTTGAACAGCGCCAGCCAGTCCTCGGTGCCGGGCCCGGTGGCGCCGGCGGCGAAGTACCAGTCGCTGCTCGCCTGCCGGGCGCACGGCCCGACCGCGGCCCGCGCGCCGTGGCGGACCTCGTGCTCCACGACGACGGGGCCGCCCAGCACCTCGACGACGACGCCCGGCTCGGCGGCGCTCGTGAGCGACGCCACGTCGACGCGCAGCTGGGCCGCCGCCGCCACCGAGAAGCGCTGGCTGGCGACGGGCCGGTCACCGGACGTGACCGCGATCGTCGCCGTGACGCTGCGGCCGCCGAGGTTGGCGACGATCACGGTCTCGTCGGCGCGCCCGCCCGCGACGGCGGTGCCCTCGGCGCAGAACCAGGAGGACGAGATGGCGGCCACCGGCGGCAGGGTGGGCCCGGCGACGGGCGCGGTCGCGACCCGGACCGACGGGGCGAAGCCGTGGCCGGCGTGGCTGGCGGCGACGAGGGCCGCCACCACCGCCAGCACCCCGAGGAGGGCGGGGGTGCGGCCGCCGGTCGGCGCCCGCCGGGCGCTCACGCGCGTTCCCAGAACTCGACGTCGGATCCGAAGTCGCCGCCGCGGTCGCGGCGGCGCTCCTCCCGAGTGGCGCGGGCCGCGGCGCGGGCCGCGGCGCGGTCGGTGGCTCGGGTCGGACGGGCGCGCCCCCGAGCCCACCAGGCGAGGGCGAGCAGCCACAGCGCGACCTCAGCGGCGACGAGGGCGTCGGTCCGGGCCTGGCCCGTGTGCGAGATCGACACCGAGGCGCGCGACGGCGCTCGGAACTGGTTCGTGGTCCCGAACGCCGGCTGGTGGACGAGGGTGCCGTGGGCGTCGGCGCGCCAGCCGGCGTCGTAGGCCTCGAACCACAGCACCGTCCCCGGCCCCGCCGGGCCCGCGCCGAGCGGCGGGCTGCCCGTCAGGTCGGTGCCGGCGGCGGCGCGCAGCGGGTCGGCCGGCCGCGCCGGGACCGCGGCCCGACGGCCCCGCACGATCGTGCGGCCCGGGAACCAGGCCTGGTTCTCGTACAGCTCGAGCCCCGGGTCGCTGCCGAGCCGGGCCAGGTCGAGCTGGTTGCGGAGCGCGACGTCGAGGGCGGGGAGCGGGCGGGCCGCTGCGCCGCCCGGGCCGTTGCGGCGCGGGAGGACGACGTAGCGCACGCCCAACGGGGCGACGATGCGCCCGAGGCGGGTGGTGCGGCCGGCGACGGCCGCGGTGACGGCGTCCACGACCGGGTCCCGGGCGTGCACCCGAGGGGCGCGGAGCAGCTCTCGGGCGTCACCGGGCCCGTTGCGCGTGAGCGTGTACGAGAGGCCGCTCTCGACCCGGGCCGGGTCGAGGGGCAGGGCCGCGGGGTCGCCGACCCAGAGGACCCGGAACTGGCCTTGGAACTGCTGGTCCCGGGTGAACGCGAGCTGGGCCGGCCACGACCCGCTCGGCGCGTGCCAGCGCCCGTCGACGGCGTCGGCGACGAAACCGAGCCCGCCGAGCGTCACCCCGGCGAGCGCGACCGCCACGCCGACGGTGCGCAGCGCGAGCCGGCCTCGGGGACGGCTCGCCACCGCCAGGCCGGCGGCGAGCGCGACGCCGAGGGCGCCGAGCGACAGCACCGCCTCGGGGGCCGGCACGGCGACGCCGGGCGCGAACCGGGCCGGCAGCTCGACCGCGGCCCACGCCACGAGGATCAGCGCCCACGCCCGCGCCGCCCACCGGACCCGCGGGCCGGTGGTCAGCAGCAGCGCCAGGCCGGCGGCGGCGAGCAGCCCGAAGGTCGCGATCCCGCTGCCGGCCGGCCCGGTGTGGAAGCGCACCAGGTCGGCGAGGTCCACGCTCGGGTTCAAGCTGAACCCGAACGCGGCGGGGTCGCGCCGGCCGTGGGTGACGGTCGTGCTCCACGGGAAGAGCAGCACGCCGGCGCCGATCGCCCCGACCGCGGCCGCGCCGACGCTCCGCAGCGCCGGCCCGACGCCGCCGACGACGAGGGCGGCGACACCGAGCGCCAGCGCGGCGGCGAGGACCACGAGCGCCGCCGGCGGGAACCAGGCGCAGGCGATACCGGTGACGAGCGCCAGGCCGAGCAGCTGGCGGCGTCCACGCGGGACGGCCTCGAACCGCGCCGCCCGCACGAGGAGGAGCACGAGGTACGGGAGGAGCGCGAAGAGCACGAGCGGCCCGAGCCGCCCGCCGGCGATGGCGTTCCGGGGCACCGGGCTCACGCCGTAGGCGACGGCGGCCACGATCGACCCGACCCCGTCGACGCCGACGTGGCGCGACAGGCGCAGCGCCCCGAGCGCCCCGACCGGGATGGCCAGCGTGACGAGGACGGCCTCGGCGGTGCCGACGCTCCCGACGAAGAGGGTGCCGAGGCCCGCCATCACGGCCAGCACCGGCGGCGCCGGCGCGGTCGAGCCGAGCCCGGTGTAGCGCCACGGCGAGGTGAACGCCGCCGCGAGGGCGTGCACGCCGGGCCACGACGCGAACGATCCGACCGCGGGGACCCCGGAGCTGAAGAAGTCCCGCGACCCGACCGCGGCGGTGACGAGGAAGGCGAGGAGGGCGAGCGCGGCCGGGTGCACGAGGGCGCGGCCGAGCGACTCGACGCGGTCGCGGACGGCGTCCTCGAGCGACTCGATGCGCTCGTCGGCCCGGTGCTGGGCGAGGAAGGCGCCGACCCGGGTGCGGGCGCCGACCTGGAGCTCGCGCAGCTCGCGGTCGTCGATCGTGCGCCCGGCCTGGGCCCGCCGGCGCGCCGATCGGATCGCGCCGGGGTGGAAGAGGGTCCACCGCCACGCGCCGAGCACGGCGGCGGCCTGCCGGCGACGAGGCGTGGCCGCGAACACGAGCGCTTCGACGGCGGCGAGCGCGACCCCGAGCGGGACCACGCGCAGCAGCGACGGCCACGAGTAGCAGGTGAGCAGGACGCGGACCCGCCGACGGGCGACGTCGCGCGCCGACGGCACGTCCTCCGGACGCCGGGCGTCGACGGCCTCGACGTGCGCCGCGCGCGCGTCCGGCGCCACGACGACGCGCGCGCCCGCCAGCCGAGCCCGCCAGCACAGGTCGAGGTCCTCGGAGCCCGGGAAGGTCGCGGCGTCGAAGCCGCCGAGGGTCTCGAACAGGTCGGCGCGGACGAGCATCGCCGCGCTGGAGACGTAGAACACGTCTCGGACCGCGTCGTGCTGCTCCTGGTCGAGCTCGCCGGGCTCGATGCCGGTGTGGGAGCCGCCGAGCCGGTCGATCGATCGCCCGACCTCGAGGAGCACCTCGGGGTTCTCGGCCGACACGAGCTTCGGCCCGACGATCGCCGCGTTCGACCGGTAGGCCTCCTCGACGAGCAGGCGGACGGCGTCGGGGGCCAGCACCACGTCGTCGTGACAGACCAGGAAGAAGGTGGCGCCCTCGACGACCTCGAGCGCCTCGTTCGCCGCGCCCCCGAACCCGGGCTGGGCGTCCCGGGTCCGGTGGACGAAGGCGGCGGGGAGGGTGGCCGCCACCCGCCCGGTGGGGTCGCTCGCCGACCCCGCGTCGACGACCAGCACCGACACCGCCGGGTAGTCCTGGGCCCCGAGGGCGCCCAGGGCCGCCTCGAGGAACCGGCCCGGGTTGTGGGCCACCACCACGACGACCACCGCGGGGACCTCGGGCGGCATCCCCCGGTCCTGCTCGTCGAGCTCGGGTGAGGGGGGCGAACCGGCGTCGTCGGGCAGGCTCATCGGCTGGCTCGACAATAGGGGCCCGGTCCTCCTGGTCCCGGGAGGCCCCCTGTGCTTGCAATAGTTAGCAAAAGTGGGTACCTTCGCTAGCGACACGGCACCCGTCCCCGAGGAGTCACCCGTGAGCAACGACACCGTCCGCGACGTCCGCCAGCGCGCCGAGGGCGCCGCCCACACCGCCGTGGGCATCGGCGTGCTCGGCTTCCAGCAGGCGCAGGTCCGCCGGCGCGCGGCCCAAGCCCGGCTGACCGCCGCCGCGCGCGAGGCGAGGGAGCAGGCCGCCTCGATCTCGAGCGACGCCCGCGCCGCCGCGGCGTCGCTCAGCACCGAGGTCCGGGAGCGCATCGAACCGGTCGTGAACCGGCTCGGCGACCGGGTCGACCCCCTCGTCGCCGACGTGCGCGCCCAGGTGGAGCCCGTCCTCGAGCGGCTCGGCACCACTGTCCGCCGAGCCGTCGGCAGCGAGGCCGCGCCGAAGCCGGCCGCGACGTCGACCACGAAGGCGGCGGCAACCTCGAAGGCCAAGACCGACGGCCCCACCGCCTGACGTCGCCTCGCCTCGATCCGCATCCCCCGGCCTCGGCCGGGGGATGCGTCGCGTAACGTCGGGTCGTGCTCGCCGCGCTGGCCGGAGGGGTGGGGGCGGCTCGCTTCCTGTGCGGGCTCGTCGACGTGGTCCCCCCCGAGACGATCACCGCGATCGTCAACACCGGCGACGACGACGAGTTCCACGGCCTGTGGGTCTGCCCCGACCTCGACAGCGTCACGTACGCGCTCGCGGGGGCGAACAACCCCGAGACGGGCTGGGGCCTCGCCGGCGAGACCTTCCACGCCGTCGACGCGATCGCGCGCTACGGGGTCCCGACCTGGTTCCGCCTCGGCGACCGGGACCTCGCCACCCACCTCTACCGCACCCAGCGCCGACGGGAGGGCGCGCCGCTCAGCGCGGTGACGGCCGAGATCGCCGCGGCCTGGGGGCTCCGCGTCCGGCTGCTGCCGATGACCGACGACCGGGTGGCGACCCGCATCACCGTCCCGGGACCGGCCGGCGGCGTGACCGAGCTCGCCCTCCAGGAGTGGTTCGTGCGCGACCGGGCCGAGCCGACGGTGCTCGGGGTGCGCTTCGACGGCGCCGACGCGGCGCGGCCCGCACCCGGGGTGCTCGAGGCCCTGGCCCGGGCCGAGACCATCCTGATCTGCCCCAGCAACCCGGTGATCTCGATCGGCCCGGTGCTCGCCGTGCCCGGCGTCCGGGACCTGCTCGCGGCCCGGCGCTCGCGCGTCGTGGCCGTGAGCCCCATCGTCGGCGGCCGACCGGTGAAGGGACCGGCCGACCGGCTCATGGGCCCGCTCGACCTCGAGGTGTCCAGCGTCGGGATCGCCCGCGCCTACGCCGACGTGTGCGCCACGCTCGTCATCGACGAGGCCGACGCGAGCGACGCGGCGCGGATCGAAGCGCTCGGGCTGCGGGCGGTCGTGACCGACACGCTGATGCGCGACTCGCGCGTCGCGGCGGCGCTGGCGCGCCAGACCGTCGCCGCCGTGGCGTGACCCTCACCGTCATCCCGATCGCCGGCGTCCCCGAGATTCGGGCCGGCGACGAGCTCGCCACCCTGATCGCCGACGCCGCCGCGGCGCAGGGCACGCCGCTCGCCGACCGCGACTGCGTCGTCGTGACCCAGAAGGTGGTCTCGAAGGCCGAAGGCCGACTCGTCGCCCTCGACCCCGACGACCGCGCCGCCCGACGAGCCCTGATCGACGCCGAGTCGGTGCGGGTGCTCCGCCGTCGTGGTGACCTGGTCATCAGCGAGACCCGGCAGGGCTTCGTGTGCGCGAACGCCGGCGTGGACCTCTCGAACGTCGAGGCGGGCTGGGCCGCGCTGCTGCCGCTCGACGCCGACCGCTCGGCTCGCCACGTGCGGGACGCGCTGCGGGCCCGCGCCGGGATCGACGCCGCGGTGGTGGTGTCCGACACGTTCGGGCGGGCCTGGCGGCTCGGGCTCACCGACGTGGCCATCGGGGTCGCGGGGCTGGCGGGGGTCGTGGACCTGCGCGGCGGCCAGGACGGCATGGGCCGAGCGCTGCAGGTCACGGAGGTGGCCGTCGCCGACGAGGTCGCCGGCGCCGCCGAGCTGGTGATGGGCAAGGCGGCTCGGGTGCCCGCGGCCATCGTGCGGGGCCTGGACCCGGCGTGGTTCCGGGCCGGCTCCGGGCGCGAGCTCGTGCGCGCGCCGGCCGACGACCTGTTCCGGTGACGGGGACGGTCCCCGCCTTCCTGACCGCCCGGCGCTCGATCCGCGCCTTCCGTCCCGACCCCGTCTCCCTCGAGCAGCTCGACGCGCTCGTGGAGGCCGCGTGCCTGGCGCCGGCGCCCCACCACTCCCAGCCGTGGCGGTTCGTGGTGCTGGCCGACGCCGACGCCCGGGCCGCCCTCGCCGACGGGATGGGGGCGCGATGGCGTCGCGACCTGGCCGGCGACGCGGTCGCGCCGGCTCGCATCGACGCCCTCGTCGACGACTCGCGCCGGCGGCTCGTCGCCGCGCCGGCGGCCGTGCTCGGCTGTCTCACCGACGACGGCCTCGACCGCTACCCCGACGAGCGCCGCCAGCGGTCCGAGTGGGGCATGGCCCTGCTCGCCCTCGGCGCCGCGGTCGAGAACCTCATGCTCGCCGCCGCCGACGCCGACCTGGCGTCGTGCTGGGTGGCGGCGCCGATCTTCTGCCCCGAGGAGGCCCGTGACGCGCTGCACCTCGAGCCGTCGTGGCTCCCGCAGGCGCTCGTGCTCGTCGGCCACCCGGACCCCGGCTACGAGCCGCGGCGCCGAGCGCGGGTCGACCTCGACCGGCTGCGGCTGCGGCGCTGACTCAGCCCGCCGACCGCGCCTCCCGGAACCAGGCGATGGTGGCGGCCACGCCGTCGCGCAGCGGCGTCCACGGCTGCCAGCCCAGCTGGATCGCGGCCCGGCCCGGGTCGAGCGCCGAGCGCCGGAGCTCACCGGCCCGGGGCGGCTCGGAGCGGGCGGGCTGCTCGAAGCCCACGGCGCCGGCCATGAGGTCGTAGAGCTCGTGCACGCTCGTCTCGACGCCGGTCCCGATGTTGACGATGAGCCCACCGCCCTTGTGGGCGGCGCGCGCGAACGCGTCGGCGACGTCGTCGACGAACACGAAGTCGCGGGTCTGCTTGCCGTCCCCGAAGATCGGGGGGCGCTGACCGCTCAGCAGCGTGTTGGCGAAGATGGCGACCACGCCCGCCTCGCCGTGCGGGTCCTGCCGGGGGCCGTACACGTTGGCGAGGGCCAGCACCGTGTACTCGAGGTCGTGCACCGCCCGGTAGTAGTGGAGGTAGTCGCCGACGGCCTTCTTCGAGACGCCGTACGGCGAGATCGGGTGCTGCGCGTGGCCCTCGGTCGTCGGGATCTTCCCCGGGACGCCGTAGAGGGTCCCGCCGGAGCCCGCGAACACGACCTTCCGGCAGCCGGCGGCCAGCGCGCCCTGCAGCACGTTCAGCGATCCGAGGACGTTGACGTCGGCGTCGAAGGTCGGGTCGGCGACCGAGACCGTCACGCTGGCCTGCGCCGCGAGGTGGAACACGACCTCGGGCTTGCGGTGCGTCATGAGCTCGACGATCCCCTTCTCGCGGACGTCGAGGCGCTGGAACGTGCACCGGGGCACCCGCCGGGCTCGCGCCTCGGCGAGGTTCGGCAGCGACCCGGACGAGAGGTCGTCGACGACGTCGACCTCGCAGTCCTCGGCGAGGAGGCGCTCGACGAGGGTCGAGCCGATGAAGCCGGCGCCGCCGGTGACGAGGACCCTCATGACGGGGCCGAGACCGCGTCCGCCGACGGCAGGTGGCCGGCGACGAGCACCGCGCCGGCCTCCACGGTGGCGGCGGGGCCGACGATCGACTGCTCGCCGATCGTCGCGCCGGGCCCGACGACGGCGCCGGCGCCGACGATCGAGTCGACGACGCGGGCGTCAGCGCCGATCTCGGCGTGGTCGTGGACGACGCTGCGGATCACGGCGGCGCCGGGGCCGACGCGCACGCCGGCGCCGAGCACCGAGCCCGCCACCCGGGCCGCGGGGGCGAGGTCGCAGCCGTCGCCGGCCAGCGCCGGGGCGACGAGCGCGGTCAGGTCCGGCGGGCGTCCCTGGGCCCAGACGCCGGGGGCGACCTGGCGGGCGCCCGGGACCGGGCCGGTCCCGAGGCAGCCGGCGAGCAGGTCGGCGTGGACCTGGAGGTACTGCGCCGCCGTCCCCATGTCGATCCAGTAGTCGTCGCTCGGCATCGCGTACACCCGCCCGCGGGTCTCGAGCATGCGCAGGAAGGTCTCGCGCTCGATCGACACCTGCAGGTTCGGCGGGATCCGCTCGAGGACCGACGGCTCAAGCACGTACGTGCCGGCGTTGATCCACCGCGTCGGCGCCGCGCCCGGGGGCGGCTTCTCGACGAACGCCTTCACCTCGCCGTCGGCGAACGTCGGCACGACCCCGAACGCGGACGGGTCGTCGACCCGGGTCAGGTGGATCGTCGCCTCGGCGCCCCGGTCGTCGTGGAAGGCCACGAGGGCGCGCAGGTCGAGGGCCGTCAGCACGTCGCCGTTGCACACCACGAAGCGCTCGTCGACGTCCAGCGCGTCGGCGGCGAACCGCACCGCCCCCGCGGTGCCCCGGGGCGTCGGCTCCGGCGCGTAGCGCAGCCGCACCTCGCCGCCGTGCGGGGCGACGAACCGCCCGTCGGGGTAGTGGGCGACGAACGCGTCCGGCAGGTAGCCGAGCGCGAGCCCCACCTCGTCGACGCCGTGCGCGGCGAGCCAGCTGAGCTGACGGTCGAGGAAGGCCTGGTTGGCCACCGGGAGCAGGGGCTTCGGCGTCACGAAGGTGAGGGGCCGGAGCCGGGTGCCTTCGCCCCCGGCGAGCACGATCGCCCTCACGACGACGGCGGGCTCGACGGCGTGACCGGCACCCCCGGGTTGTTGACCGCCGACGGCCGGCACTGGCTCGTCGCCACCGGACCGGCCCCGGTCCCGTCGGTGGCGGGCGCGACGGCGGCGTTCGGCGTGACGGGGATCGGCTCGGTCTTCGGGATGAACGCGAGGGCCAGCACCTGCTGGTCCTTCAGCCGGTAGCTGGCCGGGTCGCCCCGCTGGGCCTTGCAGTCGATCGCCCACTTCACCACGCCCGTGCGTCCCGCGTCCGGCGTGCCGGGCGGGCACCGGTCGCCGGTGCTCCAGGCCTTCTTCGTCGGGTCGGCGCCCGGACCCGACCACAGGTTGAGCGCGCTGTCCGAGACGCTCCAGCCCCCGTAGCCGAAGAACCGGCCCACGGTGGCGTGGTGACCGCCCTCCGACGTCGTGAAGGGGTGGATGTGGATGTACCCGTCGCCGTGGGTGTGGATCCCGACCCGCACGTTCGGGTTGTCGGCCGCGGTCTCGAACGTGGGTGGGTTCGGCAGCCACTGGCCGCAGATGTTGACGCCGAACGCGGTGTGCCAGTGGTCGCCCGGCACGCCGGTCGTCGGGTCGGCGGGCTGGGGGCGCACGCCGGCGCTGCTGCTGCTCGAGTGCAGCGATAGGACGACGAGGGCGATCCCGGCCGCCACGACCACGCCGAGCGTCGAGTAGAACCAGCCCGACGAGCGGCCCCGCCGGGGCTTCCGGTACTTGGCCCGGATCTGGGCGCGTGACGGACGGCGACGACGCGACGGAGCCATGGCGGAGCCCGAGACTACCGGTCAGTCCGCTCGGCCCGCCCGCGGCGTCACGGCCCGGGCGAGCATGCACCAGGCCGCCCGCACGCCGAGGTACACGGCCGCGGGCGCGAGCAGGACGCGCCGCCAGCCCCGCCAGCGCCGCGCCGCGAACCGGAGCAGCGACCGGTGATGCGCCGCGATCATGCGGTAAGGCCGGCGGGCGGTGCTGGCGCCGTGGACGTGCACCACCGTCCCGGCGGGCTCGTACGCGACGCGCCAGCCGGCCTGGCGGAGCCGCCAGCACAGGTCGACGTCCTCGACGTACATGAAGTAGCGCTCGTCCCAGCCGCCGACGGCGTCGAGCGCGGCGCGGCGGAGCCACACCGCCGCGCCCGACACCCAGTCCACGTCTCGGGCCGCGCTGGGGTCGGCGTCGAGCTGGCGGTAGCGGCGGGTGAAGGGGTTCGCCGGCCAGACCCCGCCGAGGGTGCCGTGGCCGACGGCGTCGAGCACCGACGCCACCCGTCGGGCCGACGGATAGCGGCGGCCGTCGGGCTCGAGGACGGCGGGCCCGACCGCGCCGAGGTCGGGCTCGGCGTCGAAGCGCCCGACGAGCGCCGCCGCCGTGCCCGCCTCGACGCGCAGGTCCGGGTTGCAGACCGCGACCACCGGGGCGTCGGTGGCCGCGACGCCCCGGTTGGCGGCGGCCGCGTACCCGAGGTTGGCGCCCGTGTCGACCACCGGCACCGCCGGCAGCGCCGCCCGCAGCGCGTCCACCGAGCCGTCGTGCGACGCGTTGTCGACGACGACGACCGGCGGCGGCTCCCCCGCGCTGGTGTCGGCGAGCAGCGAGCGGACGCTGTCGACGAGCAGGGGGCCGGCTTCGAAGTTCACGACGACCGCAGCCCAGCGCGTCGGGGTCACGACACGGCACGAGCCCGCGGCGGCGCGAGGCCACCGTCGCCCCGCGGCGTCGGCGGCCGGCGGCTGCCGGGGATCACGTCGTCGCGGCCTCGGCGCGGTACCACTCGTACGTGCGCTCGAGGCCGGCGCGCAGGTCGACCTGCGGGGACCACCCGAGGACCGCGCGCGCGAGCGTGATGTCGGGGCAGCGCCGGGTCGGGTCGTCGTCGGGGAGCTCGGCGAACCGGATCGGCGACGCCGAGCCGGTGACCTCGAGCACGAGCTTGGCGAGCTCCAGCACGGTGTGCTCGTCGGGGTTGCCGAGGTTCATCGGCCCGGTCCAGTCGGAGGCGAGGAGGGCGAGGATCCCGCGCACCTCGTCCTCGACGTAGCAGAACGAGCGGGTCTGGGTGCCGTCCCCGTACACGGTGAGCGCCTCCCCGGCCATGGCCTGGCGGAGGAAGTTCGACACGACGCGGCCGTCGCCCGGGAGCAGACCCGGCCCGTAGCAGTTGAAGACGCGCACGATCTTGGTGTCGACGCCCTGGGCGCGGTGGTACGCCATCGTCAGCGCCTCGGCGTACCGCTTCGCCTCGTCGTAGACGGCCCGAGGGCCGACCGGGTTCACGTGCCCCCAGTAGGCCTCACGCTGCGGGTGCTCGAGCGGGTCGCCGTACACCTCGCTCGTGGACGCCAGCAGGAAGCGGGCCCCGTGGGCGCGCGCCACCTCGAGGGCGTGGCGCGTGCCCTCGGCGCCGACCCGCAGCGTCTCGAGCGGCCGGGCCAGGTACTCGGGGACGCTCGCCGGGCTGGCGAGGTGCAGGACCGCGTCGACCGGCCCGTCGACGTCCAAGCCGAGGACGACGTCGCGCTCGAGGAGGGTGAAGCCCGGGTCGTCGAGCAGGTCGGCGACCTGGTGACGCTGGCCCGTGGACAGGTTGTCGACCGCGACAACCTCGTGGCCGGCGGCGCGTAAGGCGCGGCAGACGTGCGCGCCGAGGAAGCCGGCGCCGCCGGTCACCACCGCGCGCGGCATCAGCGGCCGATGCCGCGGTACGAGAAGCCCAGGTGGCGCATCGCGGTCGGGTCGAGGAGGTTCCGGGCGTCGACGATGGCCCGGCCCGCCACCACGTCCGCCACCCGCCCGTAGTCGAGCCACCGGAACTCGTCCCACTCGGTGAGCAGGCAGAGCACGTCCGCTCCGGTGCAGGCCTCGTACGGGTCGGCGGCGACCTCGATCCCGGGCACGAGGCCGGCGGCCGCCTCGCCGCCGGCGGGGTCGTAGGCCCGCACCGAGGCGCCGGCGGCGAGGAGGCGCGCCGCCACCGCGACGGCGGGTGAGTCCCGGAGGTCGTTCGTGTTGGCCTTGAAGGTGAGGCCCCAGACCGCGACGCGGCGCCCGGCGAGGGTCCCGCCGACCGCGTCGCGCACCTTGGCCACGACCCGCTCGGACTGGGCCGTGTTCGTCTCGATCACCGCCGTCAGCAGCGGGAAGTCCTCGCCGGCTCGGCGGGCGGTCCAGGCCAGCGCGGCCGTGTCCTTCGGGAAGCACGAACCCCCCCAGCCGGGGCCGGGGTGGAGGAACTCGAAGCCGATGCGCGGGTCGTAGCCCATGCCGAGCGTCACCTCGCGCACGTCGGCGTTGACCGCCTCGCACAGGTTGGCCACGGCGTTCACGAAGGACACGCGGGAGGCCAGGAAGGCGTTCGACGCGTACTTGATCATCTCGGCCGAGGCGGCGCGGGTGACGAGCACCGGTGCCTGCACGTTGCGGTAGAGCTCCGAGACGCGCACCGCCACCGTCGCGTCGTCGGCGCCGATCACGACGCGGGACGGCTGCAGGAAGTCCCGCACAGCGGTTCCCTCGCGCAGGAACTCGGGGTTCGACGCCACCCCGATGTCGGGCACCGCGCCGGCGTCCCGCAGGAGCCGGGCGACGTAGGCGCTCGAGCCCACCGGCATCGTCGACTTGTTCACGACCACGGTGCCCGGGCGGAGCACCGGCGCCAGCTCCCGCACCACGGACTCGACCGCCGAGAGGTCGGCGTCCCCGTCGGGGCCCTCGGGCGTGGGGACGCACACGAAGACAAACTCGGCGTCGGCGCCGGCGCTCGCGGCGCCGACGACGAAGCGCAGCCGGCGCGTAGCGAGTCCGTCGGCGACGAGCTCCGGGAGGCCCTGCTCGAGCACGCCGACCTCCCCCTTGGCCAGGCTCCGCACCTTCTCGACGTCGACGTCGGCCACGACGGCCTCGTGGCCGAGGTGGGCGAGGCAGGCGCCGGTGGTCAGGCCGACGTACCCGGCGCCGACGACCCCGATTCGGCTCACCGGCGCGGCGTCATCGGCACGACCCCTTCGGCGCCGGGATCCCGAAGCGGGCGGGGTCGACGCCGCCGTTCCCGTTCGCGTACGTGTCGCCGGCGCTGTAGGAGGAGCTCGGTCCCGCCGCCTGGGGGGTCGGGGCGACCGGTCCCGCGCTCGTCGAGCCCCCGCCGCTCGGGATCACGATCGAGGAGAACCCCCGTCCGAGCACGAGCTCCACACCCGCCCCCTTGATCGACGGGTCGGCCACGAGCGGGGTGCTCGGCGGCAGGTACTGCAGCAGCAGCTCGCCCTGCGCGATGGCACCGGGCTTGTAGTGGACCTCGGTCGGGCTCAGCGCGCCGCTGACCTGCCCGGTGCTGCCGCCGGCGAAGCCGGCGCGCCGCACGAGGTCGTTCAGCGTGGCCTGGGCCAGGCCGCTGGTGCCGGTGCTGTCGACCACCTGCACCGTGACGGACCTCGGGGTCACCGCGGCGGCCGGGGCGCTGCTGTTCTTGCCGCTGAAGTCCCGGAGCCGGGCCAGCAGGCCCTGGTTGTCCGGCTCCTGGACGTACAGGACCTGGGCGCCGTTCTGGTTCGGTCCCGTCTTCCAGGGCATGGTCTGGAACTCGAGGTGGCTCTGGTCGTTCGGGTTCACGGTGCGGAAGACGTCGATGAGCGAGAGGACGTCGCTCTTGCTGAGGTTCTGGTCGAACACCAGGTAGTGGAGCACCTTGTTCACGATGTCGTTGCCGGTGATCGGGTCCTGGAGGCTGCGCTGGACCGCGATGCCGGCCAGCTCGCGGATGAACTGCTGCTGGCGGGCGATCCGCCCGATGTCGGCGGTCGGGTCGGCGAGCTGCCACTGGTGCGAGATCTGGCTGTAGAACTCCAGCGTCCGCGACCGCGCGTACGCCAGCGCCTCGGCGCCGTTCAGGCGCACGCAGCCGGGATAGATGAAGAGGCCGCTCTCCTGGTCGCGGGCCGGGTACGGGAAGTACACCGGGACCTGCCCGATGGCGTTCACGACGTCCTGGAAGCTCTGGAAGTCGACCGAGATGAAGTGGTTGATGTCGATCCCGAAGTCGGCCTTCAGGGTCTCGATCGTCTTGTTCGGGCCGATGCCGTAGGCGGCGTTGATCTTCGCCATCCCCTTCCCCGGGATGTTGACCCACAGGTCGCGGGGGAACGACACGATCAGGGTCCGCTTGGCGTTCGGCTCGACGTGCACCACCATCATCGTGTCGGAGTTGACGTTCGGGTCCTGGGCCGCGCTGCCGAAGGCCTGCGCCTGCTGTTTGTTCTTCACGAACGCGCGCGTGTCGGAGCCGAGCAGGAGGTAGTTGGCGCCTTGGGGCGGTGGCGGCGCCTCCTTGATCTGGACGCGCTTGACCCCGGCCAGCTTGTCGCTGATCACGTAGTTGACGGTCACCACCCCGCCGGTCATGACCGCGGTGGCGACGCCGAGCGCGATGAGGTACCGACCGGAGAAGGCGCGCAGGACTGAACGGCGGAGGGCCACGGGCCCTTCAGTTTACTGGGGGGCTCCCCCGTCCTCCGATCAGCCGCGTACCCTCGGCGCCGTGCACGCGCCGCGCCGAGCCGCCGCCGCGCCGTCGGGTGCGGTCGTGCCGCGAGCGGGCCGGCGGGCCGCCGGCCGGCCGGGGCCGGCCCGATGAGCGACGTCGTGACCTGGGTCGACGGCGCGCTCGTCCCCGCCGGCGAGGCCCGGGTCTCGGCCTTCGACCACGGGATCCTCGTCGGGGACGGGGTCTTCGAGACCCTCGCCGTCTACCGGGGGGTGCCGTTCGCGTGGCGGCGGCACCTCGAGCGGCTCGGCCGCTCGGCGGACGGGCTGGGGCTCGCGGCGCCCGACCCGTCGGCGCTTCGGGCGGCCGCCGACGCCGTGGTCGCCGCCAACGGGATCGTCGACGGCCGCCTTCGGATCACGGTGACGGGCGGGCCGTCGCCGCTCGGCTCCGAGCGCGGGGACGCGCCCCCGACGGTGATCGTCGCCGTCGCCCCGGCCCGGGCGCGGTCGGTCTCGGAGGCGGTGGTGACGGTGCCGTGGCCCCGGAACGAGCGGGGCGCGGTCGCGGGCCTGAAGACGATCTCGTACGCCGAGAACGTGCGGGCGCTGGCGTTCGCGCGGCAGCGAGGCGCGAGCGAGGCGGTGTTCGCGAACACCCGCGGCGAGCTCTGCGAGGCCACCGGCTCGAACGTGTTCCTCGTGGTCGACGGCGTGGTCTGCACCCCGCCGGTCGCCTCGGGCTGCCTGCTCGGGGTGACGCGGGCGCTCGTCCTCGAGCTGTGCGCGACCCACGGCGTCCGCGCCGAGGAGCGCACGGTGCCGATCGGCGCCCTCGCCGGCGCCGGCGAGGCCTTCCTGACCTCGAGCACGCGTGAGGTGGTGGCGATCGCCCGCGTCGACGACCGCGAGCTCCCGGCCGCGCCCGGGCCGCGCACGCGGGCGCTCGCCGCGGCGTTCACGGCGCTGGTGGCCGCGGACCCGGATCCGTGACGCGGCGCAGGTGGATCACGTCGCCGGCGCCGACGAGGACCGGCGGACCGGTCGGGGGCTGCACCGCGAGGCGGCCGTGCTCGTCGACGTCGACGGCGGCGCCCTCGAGCGTGCCCGTCGCCAGCTCGACGCGCACCTCCTGGCCGAGCGTCCCCAGCCGGGACCGGTAGCGGGCGGGCACCGCGTCGAGCGCGGCCAGCTCGGCCGCCAGCGCGTCGAGGAGCGCGTCGAGGAGGGCGCCGCGGTCGACGGCGTGCCCGGCTTCGCGGTCGCACGCGGTGGCGGTCTCGGCGAGCTCCGGCGGGAAGCCCACCCAGGTGACGTTGCAGCCGATGCCCACCACGACGCTGCGCACCCGGCCGCCCCGCGCGTCGGTCTCGGCGAGCAGCCCCGCGAGCTTCCGGTCGCCGACGACGAGGTCGTTCGGCCACTTCAGCTCGGCGTCGAACCCGGCGACGGCCCGGACCGCGGCCGCGAGGGCGAGCCCGGCCGCCATCGCCAGCACCTGCGCGTGGTCCGGCTCGGGCGGCGGCCCGAGGAGCACCGAGACGAGCAGCGAGGACCCAGGGGGCGCCGTCCACGCGCGGCCGCGCCGGCCGCGACCCGCGTGTTGATGGTCGGCGACGACGACGAGCCCGGGCGGCGCCCCGGCGCGAGCCGCGTCCAGCACGTAGCGGTTCGTCGAGTCGATCTCGGTGAAGCGCCGGATGTGCCACTGCACGCCCGGGCTGGCGGGCGGATCGGCCATCGCCCGTAGGATACGACGACCTGTCGGCCGAGCGTCTCGAGACCGCGTGCCCTCGAAGATCCTGATCGCGAACCGCGGCGAGATCGCGCTGCGCGTGATGCGCACCTGCCGGGAGCTCGGTGTCGGCACCGTCGCGGTCTACTCGGACCTCGACCGCGAGAGCGCGCACGTTCGCTACGCCGACGAGGCCTACGCCCTCGGCGGCCAGACCGCGGCCGACAGCTACCTCGCCACCGACCGCATCCTCGACGCCGCGGCGCGCAGCGGCGCCGACGCGCTGCACCCCGGGTACGGCTTCTTCGCCGAGAACGCCGACTTCGCGCGCGCGGTGGTCGCCGCCGGGGTGACCTGGATCGGCCCGCCTCCCGAGGCCATCGAGGTCATGGGGGACAAGATCTCCGCCCGCAAGGCCGCGCTCGCGGCGGGGGTGGCGTCGGTTCCGGGCACGACGTCCGCGGTCGAGGGTGTCGACGAGGTCGTGGCCTTCGGCGACGAGCACGGCTGGCCGGTCGCCATCAAGGCCGCGTACGGCGGGGGTGGCAAGGGCCTGAAGGTCGTGGCCGACGCCGCCGGGGCCGCCGCCGCCCTCGAGTCCGCGACTCGCGAGGCGGTCGCCTACTTCGGGCGCCCCGAGGCCTACCTCGAGCGGTACCTGGCCCGTCCCCGCCACATCGAGGTCCAGGTGTTCTGCGACACCCACGGCCACGCGGTGTGGCTGGGCGAGCGGGACTGCTCGACCCAGCGCCGCCACCAGAAGCTGATCGAGGAGACGCCGGCGCCGGGGCTCGATCCCGCCACCCGCGCCGCGATGGGCGAGGCGGCGGTGAAGGTGGCCCGAGGGTGCGGCTACGTGAACGCGGGCACGGTCGAGATGCTCTACGAGGACGGCGAGTTCTGGTTCCTCGAGATGAACACCCGGCTGCAGGTGGAGCACTGCGTCACCGAGCTGGTGACGAGCCTCGACCTCGTCGCCGAGCAGCTCGGCGTCGCCGACGGCCGGCCCCTGTCGTTCGACCAGGAGTCGGTCGAGCGCCGTGGGCACGCCATCGAGTGCCGGATCAACGCCGAGGACCCGAGCCGCAGGTTCCTCCCGTCGCCGGGCACGATCACGCGGCTGCGGGTGCCCGGCGGGCCGGGGGTGCGCTGGGACGGCGGCTACGAGGAGGGCGACACCGTCTCGCAGTTCTACGACAACCTGATCGGCAAGCTCGTGGTCTGGGCGCCCGATCGCGACGCCGCCCGCCACCGGATGCTCCGGGCCCTCGACGAGCTGACCGTCGAGGGCGTGCAGACGACGGCGCCCGCCCACCGCGTCCTGGTGGCGCACCCCGACTTCGCCGCCGCGACCCACTCCACGAACTGGGTGGAGGCCGACTTCGACGCCGACGCGTTCGCGGCCGTGGCGCCGTCGGAGCCGCTGGCCGCGCCCGAGCCGGTCGACGCCGACGCCGGCCTCGTGGACCGTACGGTGCCGGTCGAGGTCGACGGGAAGCGCTTCACGGTGCGGGTCTGGCTGCCGGAGGAGGCCGGCGCGGCCGGGACCGCGGCCGCGGCTCGCCGCGCGCCCCGCCCCAAGCCGTCCGGCGGCGTGGTCGGCGGCAACGGCACGATCGCGGCCCCGATGCAGGGCACGATCGTGAACGTCCTCGTGAGCGAGGGCGACGAGGTGGAGGCGGGGCAGGCCGTGCTCGTGCTCGAGGCGATGAAGATGGAGAACCACCTGAACGCCGAGCGGGGCGGCACGGTGAAGGAGATCCGGGTGCAGGCGGGCGACACGGTCGGCACCGGGGACGTGCTCGTCGTCATCGGGTAGCCGCCGGCCGCGGGGCGCCGCGACCAGCGGTGGCGCGGCGCCGGCCTCAGGAGGCGGCTTCGGCGAGCGACTCCGAGAGCGTCGGGTGGACGAGCAGCGAGTCGACGATGTCGGTGACCTTCAGCCCGTTCGTCACCGCCAGGGCCAGGATCCCGATCAGCTCGGCGGCGTTCCGTCCGACGATCGAGCCGCCCAGCACGACGCCCCGCGCCGGGTCGGAGATGATCTTCACGAACCCCCGCGGGTCGCCCTTGATCAGCGCCTTGGCGTTGGCGGTGAACGGCACCTTCGTGACCCGGATCTTGCGACCCGACGCGAACGCCTCGGCCTCGGCCAGACCCACGTCGGCGATCTCCGGCTCGGTGAAGATCGCCGAGGCGGCCTTGTCGTAGTCGAGGTGCCGGTGCGGGAAGTTGTGCATCCCCATCGCGTGCTCGGCGATCTTGCGTCCTTGCATCGCCGCGACCGACGACAGCGGCAGCTTCCCCGACACGTCCCCCGCGGCGTAGATGTGCGGGACGTTCGACAGGCAGTTGTGGTTGACCCGGATGTAGCCGGCGTCGTCGACGTCGATCCCGGCGGCGTCGAGCTCCAGGCCCTCGCTGTTGGGGAGCGACCCGACCGCCAGCACCGCGTGCGACCCCTCAACGACCCGCCCGTCCTCGCACACGACGCGCACCGCGTCGCCCTCGCGGGTGATCTCCGTCGCCCGCGCGCCCTTCAGGAGCCGCACCCCCCGAGCGAGGAAGGCCTCCTCGAGGACGGAGGCCACCTCGGCGTCCTTGATCGGGAGCACCTGCTGGCGCGAGACGAGCAGCGTCACGGCCGAGCCGAGCGACGCGAACATGTGGGTGAACTCGACCCCGGTGACGCCCGACCCGATGATGACCGCGTGCGCCGGGATCTCCGGGGGCGGGTAGGCCTGCCGGGTGGTGAGCACCCGCTCGCCGTCGACCGGCGCGAAGTCGGGCACGCGGGGCCGGGAGCCGGTGGCGACGACCACGATGTCGGCCTCGAGCTCCTCGAGGCCGCCGTCGGTCTCGGCGACGACGGTGTGCGGGTCCTTGAAGCGGGCGCTGCCGGTGACGAGGCGCACCCCCTGCGAGGTGAGCAGGGTGCACAGCTGGTCGTGCAGGTGCGTCTCGATGTCCTGGACCCGGCGCCGCAGCCCGTCGATGTCGAGCGATCCGTGGGCGTGCAGGCCCATCGCCGCGGCGCGGGTCAGCTCGGCCAGCTCGGCGCCGGTGGCGATGAGCGTCTTCGAGGGGATGCAGTCCCACAGGTGGGCGGCGCCGCCGATCACGTCGCGCTCCACGAGGGTGACCTCGGCGCCGAGCGACGCCGCCACGGTGGCGCAGGTGTTCCCGGCCGGTCCGGCGCCGATGATCACGAGGCGGGTGGCGGGCATCGGACCAGGGTACGGCGGCCGCGAGGTCGCACCGGACCGCGGGCGCTCGGGGCCCGTACGCTCCGGCCGTGCCCGAGCTGCGTCGCGATGCGCTGAGCGGCGAGGTGGTCCTCGTCGCGCCGGGGCGGGCGGCACGTCCGCACACCAGCGCGGCCCGGGAGGCCGGCGCCGACGCCACCGCCGACTGTCCCTTCTGTCCCGGCTCCGAGGACCAGACCCCACCCGAGCTGGCGCGCACCGGGGGCGGCGAGCCGAACCGGCCGGGCTGGCGGGTGCGCGCCTTCGCGAACCTCTACCCCTTCGTCGGCGAGGGCCCGGGCGCCACCGGTGCCCACGAGGTGGTCGTGCTCTCCCCCGACCACGACCGGGACCTGGCCCGCCTCGAGGACGACGCCGCGGTCGAGGCCTTCACGATGTTGCGCGAGCGCTCGCGCGTCCACGCCGCCGCCGGGCACGCGTACGTGCAGGTGGCGGTGAACGAAGGCCGCGAGGCCGGGGCGTCGCTCGCGCACCCGCACGCGCAGGTCGTCGCCGTCGACTTCGTGCCCCCGGCGGTGGAGGCGGCGCTGGCCCGCTTCTCGGCCGCCGACGCCGACCTCGTCGTGGAGGACCACGCGCGGGCGGCCGCCGCCGAGAGCGTGGTGCTCACCCGTTCCGCCGCCGTGGCCTGGTGCGGGGCGGCGTCGAGCGTCCCGTTCGAGGTGCGGGTCGCCGCCCTCGGCGCCGGGCCCCGCTTCGGCGCGGCCACCGACGACGAGCTCGCCGGGGTGGCGCTCGCGGTCCGGGACGGCCTGCGCCGAGTCGGGATCGTGCTCGCCGGCCCGGCCTACAACGTGGTCGTCCACGACGCGCCGACCCCGCTCGACACCCGGTTCCACTGGTGGGTGCGGCTGATCCCGCGGGTCGTCGTGCCGGCCGGCTTCGAGCTCGGTACCGGCGTGCTCGTGGAGCCGGTGGAGCCGCGCCAGGCCGCGGCCCAGCTGCGGGCGG
>DASZJD010000002.1 GCA_035948415.1 Acidimicrobiia bacterium
GGCCCGGCGGCGAGGGCGGCGGCGCCGACGAGCAGCAGCCACGGGTCGGCGACGAGCGAGAGGGCGAGGCCGGCGACGGCGGCCACCGCGAACGCGGCCAGGGCGGCGCGCCGCACCGCGGGGGCCGGGACCGCGCCGCTGGCGGTGAGCCGCATGGGCCCGACCCGGTCCGCGTCCGCGCCCCGGACGCCGTCGGAGTAGTCGTTGGCGTAGTTCACGCCGACCTGGAGCGCCACCGCGACGAGGAGGGCGAGCAGCGCCCGAGCGACGAGCAGCCGCCCGGCGGCGGCGGAGCCGGCCGCGGTCCCGAGCAGCACCGGCGCGACGGCGGCCCCGAGCGTGCGGGGCCGGGCGCCGAGCAGCCAGAGCCGAGCCGGCGCGGGCGCGGCGGCGCCGGGGCTCACGGGCGGTGCGGGAACCGGTCGAAGGCGGGACGGCGCTTCTCGAGGAAGGCCCGCTTGCCCTCCTGGGCCTCCTCGCTCAGGTAGTAGAGGAGGGTGGCGTCGCCGGCGAGCTGCTGGATGCCGGCGAGGCCGTCGTCGGCGGCGTTCAGCGAGGCCTTCAGCATGCGGAGCGCCAGCGGGCTGTGCTGGAGCATCCGCTGGCACCACGCGATGGTGTGCTCCTCGAGCTCCTCGAGCGGGACGACCGCGTTCACGAGCCCGAGCCGGGCGGCCTCGTCGGCGTCGTACTGCTCGCAGAGGAACCAGATCTCCCGCGCCTTCTTCTGGCCGACGGTCCGGGCCAGCAGCCCGGACCCGTAGCCGCCGTCGAAGGAGCCGACCCGGGGCCCGGTCTGCCCGAAGCGGGCGTTGTCGGCGGCCACGGTGAGGTCGCACACGAGGTGGAGCACGTGGCCGCCGCCGATCGCGTAGCCGGCGACCATCGCTACCACCGGCTTCGGGAGCCGCCGGATCTGGACCTGGAGGTCGAGAACGTTCAGGCGACCGACGCCGTCGTCGCCCATGTAGCCGTCGTCGCCGCGGATCCGCTGGTCGCCGCCGCTGCAGAAGGCCTCGGTCCCCTCGCCGGTGAGGATCACGACGCCGACGGCGGGGTCGTTGCGCGCCCGCTCGAACGCCGCCTGCAGCTCGTCGAGGGTGCGCGGGCGGAAGGCGTTGCGGACCTCGGGCCGACAGATCGTGACCTTCGCCACCGAGCCCCCGTCGAGCTCGGCGGTCTCGTACCGCACGTCGCCGTCGACGCCGTCGGCGGGCTTCCACTCGGCTCCGGCCCGGATGGTGGGCGCCATCCCGCCTCCGATCCGCCTCAGTGGGCGCATAGACTCTGGGAGTGCTCGCTCCCACGGTAGGGGGGACGGCGGGACGCCACCAAATCGGGGGCCGGTGACCCGCCTCCTCGCCGTCCTCCGGCCCCGACCGGAGGCGGCGCGGGCGGTCCTCGAGGCCTGGGACCGCGACGACGCCGTCGCCGTTCTCGACCCCGAGGCGCCGGGGCCGGTCCTGGCCGACACGCTCACCCGGCTGCGCCCGACCCACGTCCTCGACGAGGGCGGCGTCCGCCCCGAGCCCGCCGGCGTCCCGCCCGCCGACGACGTCCGGGCCGTGGTCCTCACCTCGGGCACCACCGGCGCGCCGAAGGCCGTCGAGCTGACGGACGCCGGCCTGGCGGCGGTGGGCGCCGGCTGCAACGCGGCGCTGGTGGTCGAGCGAGACGACCGGTGGCTCCTGTGCCTGCCGCTCCACCACGTCGCCGGCCTCGCCATCCTGGCCCGCGCCCGCGCCGGCGGCCAGGAGGTGGTGGTGCACCCGTCGTTCGACCCCGGCGCGGTCGCGACCGCGCCCCGAGCGGCGGCGGCGACGCTCGTGTCCGTGGTCCCCACCATGCTGCGCCGGCTGCTCGACACCGGCGCGCCGCTCTCGGAGTATCGCCGCGTCGTCGTCGGCGGGCAGCCGTTCCCCGCGCCGCTGCGCGCCCGGGCCGTCGCCGCGGGCGCCGCGGTCGTCGACGCCTACGGGCTCAGCGAGACCGCCGGCGGCATGCTGTTCGACGGCAACCCGATCGCGGGTGCAGCCGTGGACCTGGACGGCGACGACGAGATCCGCGTGCAGGGCCCGATGGTGATGCGCGGCTACCGCTTCGACGCCGACGCGACCCGCGCCGTGCTCGACGCCGACGGGTGGTTGCGCACCGGCGACGTCGGGCGACGGGACGAGACGGGCGCCGTGCACGTCGTCGACCGCCGCCGCGACCTCGTGATCACCGGCGGCGTGAACGTCAGCCCGACCGCGGTCGAGCACGTGCTCGCCGAGCACCCCGACGTCGCCGACGTCGGGGTGGCCGGGGTCCCCGACGAGCAGTGGGGCGAGCGGCTCGTCGCGTTCGTGGTCGCCGTGCCCGGCGGCCGCCCGCCGGACGTCGAGCGGCTGCGCGCGTTCGCGCGGGACCGGCTGCGGCCCGCCGAGCTGCCGCGACAGGTGGTCGTCGTCGACGCCATACCGCGCACGCCCGGCGGGAAGGTCCAGCGGCGACAGCTGGGGGCGCCCGGCTGACGGCGCGGTACCGTCGCCCGTGGCTCGCGACCGGCTCGCCCCGTACCGGGCCAAGCGGAACTTCGAGCGGACGCCCGAGCCCGGCGCCGAAGCGCCGACGCCGGCGCGCGCCGACGAGCCGCGGTTCGTCGTGCAGGAGCACCACGCCCGCCGCCTGCACTGGGACCTGCGCCTCGAGCACGACGGCGTGCTGTGGTCCTGGGCCGTGCCGCGGGGTATCCCGGCCCGGAACCGACCCAACCACCTGGCCGTGCGGACCGAGGACCACCCGCTCGAGTACCTGACCTTCGAAGGGCAGATCCCGGCCGGCCAGTACGGCGCCGGGTCGATGACGATCTGGGACCGCGGCACCTACGAGCCGGAGAAGGTCCGCGACGACGAGCTGATCGTCACCTTCCACGGCGGCCGCGTGCACGGCAAGTACGCGCTGTTCCGGACCCGCGACGACCAGTGGATGCTCCACCGCATGAGCCCACCCGACGACCCGGCGCGCGCCGAGCCGCCCTCGACGCTCGCCCCGATGCTCGCCACCGCCGGCGAGCTGCCCTGCGACGACGACGGGTGGGCGTACGAGATGAAGTGGGACGGCATGCGGGTCCTGGCCTGGGTGGAGGGGGGCCGGGCGCGGCTCACGTCGCGGAACGGCAACGACGTCACCGACCGGTTCCCCGAGGTGCGCGGCCTCGGCGAGGCGATGGGGTCCATCGAGGCCGTGCTCGACGGGGAGCTCGTCGCCCTCGACGACGCCGGCCGGCCCCGCTTCGAGCGGCTCCAGCCCCGCATCCACTTGTCGTCAACGGCGAAGGCGCGCCAGCTCGCGGCGCAGTCGCCGGTGGTCGTGATGCTCTTCGACCTGCTGTGGCTCGAAGGGCACCCGACGATGGACCGCCCCTACCGCGAGCGCCGGGAGCTCCTCGAGCGGCTGGAGCTCGCCGGGCCCGCCTGGCAGACCCCGCCGACCCATTACGGGGACGGCGCCGCCGTGCGCCGGACCGCGACCGAGCTCGGCCTCGAGGGGGTCGTCGCCAAGCGCGTCGACAGCCCCTACCTCCCCGGGCAGCGCTCGCCGGCGTGGCGCAAGGTGAAGGTGACCGCGGGGCAGGAGCTCGTGGTGGGCGGCTGGCTGCCGGGCAACGGTCGGCTCGCGGGCCGGCTGGGCTCGCTGCTCGTCGGGTACTTCGACGACGACGGCGCCCTCCGCTACGCGGGGCGGGTCGGCTCCGGCATCGACGAGTCGACGCGGGACGCCCTCGAGGCGGCGCTCGCGGGGCGGCGCCGCGACGCGTCGCCGTTCGACGCCACGCCCCGCCTGCCCGACCCGGTCTGGGTCGAGCCCGAGGTCGTGGTCGACGTGGGCTTCGCCGAGTGGACCTCGGCGGGGTCGCTGCGGGCGCCGCGGTTCCGGGGGATCCGCACCGACACGGACGCCCGCGACGTGGTCCGCGAGGGCGGGCGCTGAGCGCCCTGCGAGCGGCGGCCCGTCACCCGCCGGCGGTGGTCACGAAGGGCACGGTCGTGGTCGTCGTCGGCGGCGCCGGCGGGTACGTCGCGCACCACGCGGAGTGGTCCGCGGTGGCGTTGTCGACCGCGCCCGACAGGTCGCAGCCGATGTTCATGAAGTAGGGCGGGACGCAGCTGACCATCCGGCACGCGATCGGCCCGACGTACAGGATCCCGGTGTTGCACTGCCCGTACCGGAAGTAGTTGCACCAGATCCGACGCGTGTTGCAGTCGGTGGCGCAGCGACACGGCGAGCAGCCGCCGCAGAAGAAGCTGTTGCCGATGTTCGGGCTGCAGCACGCCTCGTTGCAGTCGATGTAGTAGCGGGGGGCGCCGTAGCAGAACTGGCTGCTGTCGGCCCGCCACCACCCGGCCGGGAGCGTGCCCGGCGGGCAGGCGTTGACGCCGCCGTTGATGACGCAGCAGAACTCGGTGTAGCCGTCGGTGCACAGGGTCCCCGGCGGGCACCCGACGATCGACTGGTACGGGGACGGCTGGCAGCCGAGCACGGCGACGCCGCCGGCGGCGACGGCGGAGCCGGCGAGGGTGGTGCGGGCGATGAAGCTCCGGCGCGTGAGCTTGGCGTCGAGCAGCCCGCTCAGCCTCGACACGAGCCAGTTGCCCCAGGCGACGCCCTTGCTGGGTTCGTTCATGCCGATCCCTCTCTCGGGTGCACGAGCAGCAGCAGCTGGGGCAGGCTCGACAGGGCGAGGTAGGCGAAGCCGGCGCCGCACCCGACGAGCGCGAGGTACGGGACGCCGGCGAGGGGCTGGGTGCCCACGACGTCGCCGAGCCCCGCGCCGGGGTCGAGCGCCACCGCAACCGCGGCCGCCACCGCGCCCAGGTTCAGGACCGCGTGCAGGACCGTCGGCGGCGTGTCCGCCTTCCCGAAGCAGCCGCACGAGGCGAGCGGCGTCCCGCGCCGCAACGCCACGCCGACGAACAGGGCGAAGACGGCGTAGGAGACGGCGACGAGGATCGCAGTGGCGCGGTCGCCGGCGACGAGCGCGGCCACGCCCACGGCGGCTTCTGCTCCCCCGCCGACCCGCACCAGCGCCGGCGTCCCGGGGAGCCCGGCCGCCCGCACGGCGTTGGCGGTGTCGGCCGGGTGGCGGGCCTTCGACGCGCCGCCGACCGCGAGGAGCAAGGCCGCGATCGCGAACGGGCCGGCGGCGAGGGTCATCATCCGCGGAGCGGATCGATCCGCAGGCTGGCGAGCACGGTGTTCACGCCGGGGACGACCTGATGGCGGTTCCGGTAGGAGCCGAGCACGACGTAGAGGCAGAAGGCGCGTCCGGCCTCGGTGCCGAAGTGCTGGAGGCCGGCCTGGCCCGCGAGGCGCCGCTGCAGCACCTCGGGCGCGAAGTCGTCGGGATCGAGCGACCGGGGCAGCGCCGCCGACGCGAAGAGGGCCTGCGTGGCGTTCCTCGGCGCGAACTCCTTCACGACGACGATGGAGTCGCTCGGCCCGAGGTCGGCCACGGCGTCGCTGGCGTAGTCGGCGATCTCGCTGGACAGCGGGATCGTCGCGGCGTGGACGACCGGGTACGTCTCCTCGCCGGCCGGCGCCGGCGGGCCGAAGTCGCTGCTGGCGGCGGCCACCTCGCCGTGCTGCAAGCGGCGGAAGATCCGGCCCTCCCAGCCGGGCGGCGTGGTCACCGCGATCCCGTGGGCGGAGAGGTCGGCCACGGCTCAGACCACCACCGCGAGCAGGCCCGCGGCGGCGACGCCGACGAGACCGGCGACGGCGAGGGCGTGCGCGCGACCGGACCAGGCCGCGGCTCGGCGCAGCGCGGCGTGCACGCGGGCGACGTCGTTCGCCCGCCGCACCGCCAGCAGCGGCAGGGCCCGCACGAAGCCGAACGTCGCACCCACCGCGATCCCCCCGACGACGGAGCCGGTGAGGACGGCGAACGCGATCGCGACGTAGACGGTCGCGGTCGTGACGACCGTCGCCACGCCGAGGCCGAGCTGGAAGCCGAACCCGGTCCCGTAGACCCAGCCGCGGTACTTGGCCAGCCAGTCCTCGTTGACCTGCCGACGGGTCGTCGGGAGCGACCGCCCGGCGAGGCCCAGCTCGAGGACGACCCCGGCGGCGGCGAGCGCGGCGGCGATGATCGCGGCCGCCGTGTCCGAGGGGTCGAGCGCGGCGCGCAGGCCGACGCCGACCGCGCCGGCGAGGGCGCCGACGGCGGTGCCGCCCGCGGTCGAGCCGATCAGGTACCAGGTCATGGTCCGTCCCCACCGCGTCCGTCGGGCCCGCTCGCCGAGCGGGTTGATGCTGGCCAGCATCGACTCACCTCACGGGGACCACGACGACCGCAGCGCCGCGACGACGGCCACGACCATCCCGGCGACGGTGACGCCGAGCGGCGTCATCGCGCGTCGGGCGGCGGCGCCGCCTGGCCGGCGCGCAGGTCGCCGTCCGACTCGGGGTAGAGGCTCGGGTCGCCGGGCTCGATCCCGGCCTGGCGAAGGGTGTCGTCCACGCGCGTGACCCGGTCGGCGTGACGGGCCCGTCGGCGGGGCCGGGGGCCGGACGCCATGCCCGCGTCGGCGAGCGCCTGCTCCAACATGCCGCAGAGGTGCTCCCAGGTCGCCGACGCGCCCTCGCCGACGACGGTGCCGCTGGGGCCGTCGACGTACACGAAGTACGGGGCGACCGGCACGTCGTAGGCATCCCAGGCCTCGGTCGACATGACGACCGGGACGTCCGGCGGCGCGAACTTCGTGAGCCGCCCCGGGCTGTCGCCCTCGGGGCCCTTCGTCACCGCGACCAGCCGCGCGTCGCCGGGGACCCGGAGCCGACGGGGATCGGCGAAGGCGGACCAGAAGCCGGCGCACGTCGAGCACCCGCTCGTGAGGAAGGCGAGCAGGGTCGGGTGGTCCGCGCCGACCACGCTGATGCTGACGGCGTCGCCGCGGGGCGTCACGCCCGCCACGTCGGTGGCCCGCCGATCCGGTCGCGGCGGACGGGGCTGCTCCGGGGACCGGCCCGTCGGCTGGGCGTCGGGGTCGAGCCCGACCCCGAGCTCGTGCAGGGCCCGGAGGATCTCGGCGTGGCTGCGCAGGAGCCCGGCCACGAGCACCCCGAGCAGCGCCACGACCACTGCGAGCAGCAGGACGAGGACCGCCATCGGGGCGATTCTGACAGGGACGCCGGCCCGGCGGGCGGTCCAGCGGCGGGCCCACCACGGACGGCGGCGGGCTGCGGGTCAGGCGTCCCGCAGCGATTCCTTCCACGTGCGGAAGCGGACGTGGGTGCGGCCGTCGGCGCCCACTCCCTCACCGGTCCCGTCGGGCTGGAGCCGGAACGTGTACCGCTCGGCGGGCTCGGCGGCGGCGAGGGCGGCGTAGCGGGCGTCCGCGCCCGCGGCCGGCCCGGCCCGCCAGAGCAGGAACCGGCCGATGCGGCGCTTGTACGCCACGAGGTCGACCCCGAAGTCGGACCCGAGGCCGCGCAGGTCCTCGGGCGCCTCCACCCACCGCTCGGCCGGGATCAGGAAGTCGCGCTGCGGCGTCGGCGGCAGCTCGTCGGTGTGCCAGTCCCGTTCGCTCGGTGGCCGCTGCTCGGCGGGGACGGGCACGCGTGCCATGCTCGCGCGCCCATGACCGCGGTCTCGGACCTCGCGACGCCGGCGCTCGTGGTGGACGCGGCGGCGCTGGAGCACAACCTGGCCGCGATGGCCGCCGCGCTGCCCGGCGGGCTTTGCCGACCGCACGTGAAGGCGCACAAGACGACCGCGCTCGCCCGGCAGCAGCACCGGCACGGCCATCGCGCGTTCACGTGCGCGACGCCCCGCGAGGTCGTCGGCATGGCCGGCGCCGGGTTCGGCGACGACCTGCTCCTCGCCAACGAGGTGCTCGACCCGGGTCGGCTCGCGGCGCTGGCCGGGCTGGGCGCACGGGTCACGGTCGCCGTCGACTCGCCCGAGACGATCGCAGCCGCAGCCGATGCGGGGCTCCGCGAGTGCCTGATCGACGTGAACGTCGGGCTGCCGCGGTGCGGCTGCGCGCCCGAGGACGCGGGCGCACTGGCCGACGAGGCCCGACGTCGGGGCGTCGACGTGC
Source organism: Acidimicrobiia bacterium (assembly GCA_035948415.1). Classification (NCBI taxonomy): domain Bacteria; kingdom Bacillati; phylum Actinomycetota; class Acidimicrobiia; species Acidimicrobiia bacterium. Next base: position 8,085 of record DASZJD010000002.1, read on the forward strand.
GCGGGGTGATGGGGTACGAGGGCCACGTCGTCGGCTTGGCCGACCGGGCCGAGCGGGTCCGCCAGACCGAGGAGTCCATGGCCCACCTGTCCCGGGCCCACGACGCCGTCGGTGGCGACGTGGTCTCGGCCGGCGGCACGGGCACCTACGACATCAACGCCCTCGCGACGGAGATCCAAGCCGGCTCGTACGCGCTCATGGACCACGCCTACGGCGAGCTCGGGCTGCCGTTCCGGCGCGCCGTCTCGGTGCTCGCCACCGTCGTGTCGACGAACCGGGGCGACGGGTTCGCCGTGGCCGACTGCGGGCTGAAGGCCCTCGGGATGGACCACGGGAACCCGACCGTGGACGGCGCCGCGGTGTGGTTCTGCAGCGACGAGCACGTGACCTTCTCGTGCGACGGGTCGCTGCCGCGGGTCGGCGACACGGTCCGCGTCTGGCCCGCCCACGTCGATCCGACGATCGCGTACCACGAGCAGATGCAGATCGTCGACGGCGACGCGGTCGTCGACACGTGGCCGGTCGACCTGCGCGGCTGGTGACGGGCTACGGTCGCCGCCGTGACCGACGACCTCGCCTTCCTGGACGCGATCGCGCAGGCCGAGCTGGTGCGACGCGGCGACGTCTCCCCGATCGAGCTCGTCGACGCCGCGATCGGCCGCGTCGAGAAGCTGAACCCGGAGCTGAACGCGGTGATCCACCCCCGGTTCGACGCCGCGCGCGCCGAAGCGGGCTCCGTCCCCGACGGACCCCTCCGGGGGGTCCCGATCGTCATCAAGGACCTCGACGCGTCGTCGCGGGGTGACCCGCTCCACCAGGGCAACCGCGCGCTGCGGGCGGCGGGGAACGTCGCCGACCACGACAGCTGGCACGTCGACCGGTTCCGCCGCGCCGGGTGCGTGATCATCGGGAAGACGAACACTCCGGAGTTCGGCCTCATGCCGACCACCGAGCCCGAGGCCTACGGCCCCACCCGCAACCCGTGGAACACCGAGCACGGAGTCGGCGGCTCGAGCGGCGGGTCCGCGGCGGCGGTGGCGTCGGGAATGGTGGCCGCCGGGCACGCGGGGGATGGCGGCGGCTCGATCCGGATCCCCGCCAGCGCGTGCGGCTTGTTCGGGCTGAAGCCGACGCGCGCTCGGATCTCGATGGGCCCCGACCTCGGCGAGGCCTGGGCGGGCATGGTGGTGCGCCACGCGGTCACCCGCTCGGTCCGCGACAGCGCGGCGCTGCTCGACGTGACCGCCGGCCCGATGCCCGGCGACCCGTACTACGCGCCGCCGCCGGCACGCCGGTTCGGCGACGAGGTGGGCGCCGACCCGGGCCGGCTCCGGATCGGGCTGCGCACGATCGCGCCCGGCGAGCTCGTCGCGACCGACCCGGACTGCGAGGCCGCGGCGCGGGACGCCGCCGAGGTCCTCGCCTCGCTCGGCCACGAGGTCGTCGAGGCGTCACCCGCGGCGCTCAACGACGAGGCCCTGATGGCGAACTTCACGATCGTCCTCACGACCGGCGTCGTGCACGACGTGCGGGAGGTGGCCCGGACCATCGGCCGCGACCTGACCGCCGACGACGTCGAGCCGCTGACGTGGGCGTTCTACGAGGCGGGCCGGCCGAACACCGCGGTCCAGTACCTCGAGTCGGTGAACGCCCTCCACGCGTGGTCGCGGCGGGTGGCAGCGTGGTGGACGCCGGTCGACGACCGCGAGGCCGGCTTCGACCTGCTGCTCACGCCGACGATGGCGGAGCCGCCCCCCGTCATCGGCGACGTCGTCGGGACGAAGGACGACCCCTGGCACGGGATGGCCCGCGCCAGCGCCTTCGCCGCCTATACCGCCCCGTTCAACGTCAGCGGGCAGCCCGCCATGTCGGTGCCGCTGGCGTGGGAGGCGTCGCGCAACCTGCCGATCGGGGTGCAGCTCGTCGCCGCCTACGCCCGCGAGGACCTGCTGCTGCGCGTGGCGTCGCAGCTCGAGGCGGCCCGCCCCTGGGCCGACCGCCGGCCCGTCGTCCGCGCCTGACCCATGGGGGTCCGGGTCGGGGGCGGCCAGGGCTTCTACGGGGACACCCCCCGCGCCGTCGCCGGCCTGCTCGACGCCGGCGTCGACTACCTCTGCCTCGAGGCGCTCGCGGAGCTGACCCTCGCCATCCTCCAGAAGGACCGGCAGCGGGACGAGGCGCGTGGGTACACCCGCGACCTCCCCGCGTACCTGCACGCCGCGCTCCCCGCGGTCGCGGCCGGCCGCACGAAGGTGATCACGAACGCGGGCGGGATCAACCCGGCCGCGGCCACGCGCGCCGCCGTCGAGACGGCGCGGGCGCTCGGTCTGTCCGGGATCAAGATCGCCACCGTCCTCGGCGACGACCTCATGCCGCGCCTCGACGAGGTGGCGGCGCAGACCCCGCTCACGAACCTCGAATCGGGCGCCCCCTTCTCGGAGCTGCCCCGGCCGGTGCTGTTCGCGTCGGCGTACCTGGGCGCCCGCCCGATCGTCGACGCGCTCGCGGGCGGCGCCGACGTGGTGATCACCGGCCGCGTCGCCGACGCGGCGCTGTTCCTCGCCCCGCTCGTCCACGAGCACGGCTGGTCGTGGGACGACTGGGACCGGCTGGCCGCCGGGACGCTGGTGGGTCACCTCCTCGAGTGCGCGGGGCAGAGCGCCGGCGGCAACCTCAGCGTCGACTGGGCCAGCGTCCCCCGACCGTGGGACCTCCCATATCCGATCGCCGAGGTCGAGGCCGACGGTGGCGCGGTGATCACGAAGCCGAAGACCTCGGGCGGCCGCGTCAGCTTCGACACCGTTCGCCACCAGCTCCTCTACGAGGTCCACGACCCGGCCGCGTACCTCTCGCCCGACGTCGTCGCCGACTTCACGAGCGCCCGCTTCGTCGACGAGGGTCGCGACCGCGTGCGCGTGACCGACGTGCGAGGCCGGGCGGCGACAGCGACCTACAAGGCGCTGCTCTGCCACTCGGCCGGGTGGGCCGGCGAGGCGCGCGTCGCGTTCTCCTGGCCCGACGCGGCCGAGAAGGCCACCGTGACCGCGGCGATCTTCGCCGAGCGGGTCCGCGCCGCCGGGCTGGGCGTCGACGAGTGGCGGTTCGAGCGCTTCGGCGTCGACGCGCTCGGGGGTCCGACCGTGCCGCCGTCGGCCTGCGAGCCGCCGGAGGTGCTGCTGCGGGCGGCGTGGCGGTGCGCCGACGCCCGCACGGCGGCGCTGGTGGGCCGGGAGCTGGTGCCACTCACCCTCTCGGGCCCGGCCGCGGGCATGACCGGCGTCGGGCGCGGCGGCGGCGCGCCGAGCGAGCTGCTCGGCCTCTGGCCGGCCCTGGTGGAGAAGACGCTCGTCGACCCGCACGTCACCGTGGCGACGGAGGAGGTGCGATGAGACGCCGGCTCCACGACCTCGGGTGTGGCTATCGGGCCGGTGACAAGGGCGACGTCGCCGACGTCGCGCTCTTCGCCCCCGACGCCGCGGTGTACGAGCTGATCCGCGCCGCCGTGACGGCCGAGCGGGTGAAGGCGCACTTCGGCTCGCTCGTGCTCGGCCCGGTCGAGCGCTACGAGGCACCGAACGTGCTCGCCCTGAACTTCGTCCTCCACGACGCCCTGGGGGGCGGGGGCCCGCGCTCGCTCCGAGCCGACAACCTCGGCAAGACCCTGGGCGGCGCCCTCGTGCGGCTCGAGGTGGAGGTGCCGGCCGCGCTCGCTGACCGCCGCGCCACCGCACCCGATGTCGGCTGGGCCATCGAGCGGCTCGAGCGACTCGTTCCGTAGGCGCAGACCGGCGACCATGGGACGGAACCCGGCGCGGCGACGGCCAGCGCGGCCCCGGGAAGAGTTCGGAGCCTTCGAGACGGTCGACCGCGGCCCGCACCGCTCGCCCGCCGGTCGGTACCGGTCAGGCCCCGGTGCGACGCGCCGCCCAGACCTCAGCCAGCTGCGGGGGCATCGGCGCCGCGAACCAGTGGCCCTGGGCGCGCATGCATCCCTGGCCGCGCACCCGCTCGGCCTGCGCCGCCGTCTCGACGCCGAGCACGACCGACGAGAGCTTCAGCTGGTGCGCGAGGTCGACGATCGCCGCGACCACGGCGTCGTCGAAGGGGTCGGCGCCGAGCCCACGGACGAACCCACGGTCGATCTTGACCGCGTCGATCGGGAACTGCTTGAGGTGGACCAGCGGCGAGTAGCCGGTCCCGAAGTCGTCGAGGGCGAGCAGCACGCCGAGGTCGCGCAGCTCGGCGAACAGCGCACGGGCAGCCTCGGCGTCCTGGAGCAGGAGCCGCTCGGTGATCTCGAACGACAGGAGGGCCGGGTCGAGGCCCGAGCCGTGCACGGCCTTGGCGATCGTGGTGGCCAGGTGCGGGTCGGAGAGCTCCGCCGCTGACACGTTGACGCTGGTGACGAAGGGACCCCACTCCGGGTGCTTTCGATGCCAGTCGCCCACGGTCCGGCACACCTCCTCGCGGACCCACTCGCCGATCGGCCGCATCAGCCCCGAGTCCTCGGCCACCGAGAGGAAGTCGATCGGCTGCAGCAGGCCGCGGCGGGGGTGGTCCCAACGCAGGAGCGCCTCGAACCCGGCGAAAGCGCCGGTCCTGAGCCAGACGACGGGCTGGTAGTGGACGACGAGCCCGCCGTGATCGAGGGCGTGGCGGAGCTCCCGCTCGGTGTCGAGGCGGGTGACGACGTCCTCCCGGAGCTGGGCGTCGAAGAGCTCGACACGGTCCCGCCCCTTCTCCTTGGCTCGGTACATGGCGGCGTCGGCGTCGCGCAGGAGCGCCTCCGGCGGCCGCCCGTCGGCCACGGCGATGCCGATGCTGACGGTGACGACCGCTTCGAGGCCGTCGAGGTTGAAGGGCTCGCGGGCGACGTGCAGGAGCCGGTCGGCGAGCGTGATGGCGTCGTCCGGTCCCGCCAGCTGCTCGCACACCACGACAAACTCGTCGCCGCCGAAGCGGGCCACGAGGTCCCCGGGGCGGAGCGCCTCGGCCAGCCGGTGCCCCATCGAGACCAGGAGCCGGTCGCCGGCGTCGTGTCCGACGCTGTCGTTGAGCACCTTGAACCGGTCGAGGTCGAGGAACATCACCGCGATGTCGGACCCGCCCTGACGCTCGTGGTGTCCCATGCGCCGCAGCCGCTCGAGCAGCTGCTCGCGGTTCGGGAGGCCGGTCAGGGCGTCGTGGAGGGCCTGGTGGGCGAGGCGCGCCTGGCTGCGGTTCCGCTCGACGGCGATGGCGGTGACGCTCGCCGCCACCTCGAGCAGCCGCTCGTCGCCGGGCTGCGGCTCGAGGGCATCGGTCCGCAGCGCCAGCACCACGCCGAGGTGCCGCCCGCTCCGGGCGTCGCCGACCGGCCGCCCCCACCAGGTCTGGAAGCCGTGGCGCAGGAGCGTCGCCGCGGGCCGGCCGGTGTCGGCCGGGTCGATGGTCTCGCGCACCACCGCGTCCGCCATGATCCCGGTGTCCGCCGGGATCGCGAAGCCCTCGAGGGCGTCGACGCACGCGGGAGGCAGGCTGGGGGCGGCGGCGACGTGCAGCACCCGGTCCTCGTCGGCGATCGCCAGCACCGCCCGGGCGTTGCCGATCCACTGCTCGACGAGCCGCGCCACCGCGTCGAGCGTGGAGCCGAGCGGGTCGCCGCGCGCGATCGATTCGAGGATCCGCCCCTGGTCGGCGGCGATCCGCTCGGCGCGTCGCCGGTCGGTGACGTCCCGCGCGTTCACGAGGATCCCGGAGATCCCCGGGTCGTGGGTGAGGAGGATCGCCACCGATTCGATCCAGCGCCAGGAGCCGTCGCGGTGGCGGATCCGGTGCTCGACCGGGGTCGGCACGCCGGTGACGAGCAGCTGGTCGGCGAAGGTTCGGGCCACGTCCTCGCGCTCGTCCGGGTCGAGCAGCTCGATCGCCGACCGGCCGAGCAGCTCGTCCGGGGCGTAGCCGAGGACCCGTTCGTGCGACGGGCTGGCGTAGACGAAGCGCCCCTGGTCGTCGTAGATCGAGACCAGGTCGTGCGAGTGCTGGATCAGGGCGCGGAAGCGGCTCTCGGACCGTCGCGCCGCCTCCTCGGCCTCGATCCGGTCGGTGACGTCGATCACCGTGCCGACGTGCCCGATGAAGCCGCCCTCGGCGTCGTAGCGGGGCACGCCGACGTCCACCACCCGTCGGTACGAGCCGTCGGCGATCCGCACCCGGTAGTCGATCTCGTACGGCTCGCCCTCGCCGAGCCGAGCCTGGACGGCCTTGGCGACGCGCTCCCGGTCGTCGGGGTGCAGGGCCTCCTGCCAGCCGTAGCCGAGCTCCTCCTCCGGCGGCCGACCGGTGAAGTCGTACCAGCGCTCGTTGAAGAAGACGACCCGGTCCGACGCGTCGGTCATCCACATCATCACCGGCGCGCTGTCGGCGACGCGCCGGAACAGCGCCGGGCTCGACGCCGCCGCCTCGGCCTCGATCCGGTGGGTGACGTCTCGCGCGTTGATGACGACGCCCCCTGCGGCCCGATCCCCGACCAGGCTCGTGAACACGAGCTCGAGGTGGCACCACGCGCCGGCCCGGTGGCGGCAGCGGACGGTCACGGGCGCGTTCACGGTCCCCGCGTCCACGAGCGCCCTGTATGCGGTCTTCACCGTGTCGAGGTCGTCGGGGTGCACGAGGTCCGTGGCGCGCGACCCGAGCAGCTCGTCGGAGGGGTAGCCGAGCACGGCCTCCACGAGGGGGCTCACCCACTGCACCGTGCCGCGGGCCTCCCCGACGCCGACCACGCCCCAGGCGTGGTGCGCGACCGCGCCCTGCGCGTCGTCGTCCGCCCACGGGCCCCGCGGCCCGGATGCGCCCCTACTCATCCCACCTGCCCCAACCAGCCCGGGCCCTGTCGCTCAGGGACGCCGGCCGGCCTGCTCACTGAGCAACGGTAGCCTCGCCGCGTCGACGAGATTCTCGAGCGCTTCTCTCCCCCGGTCCGGGACTGGTTCGCCTCGGCGTTCGCCGCCCCGACCCGGGCCCAGCACCTTGGCTGGCCAGCCATCGGCGCCGGGGACCACACCCTCCTCCTGGCGCCGACCGGATCGGGCAAGACCCTCGCCGCGTTCCTGTGGGCCGTCGACCGGCTCGCCACCGACCCCGAGGGCCCGCCGGCGACGCGCGACCGGGTGCTGTACGTGTCGCCCCTCAAGGCGCTCGCCGTCGACATCGAGCGGAACCTCCGCGCCCCCCTCATCGGCCTCCAGCGCAGCGCGGCGCGCCTCGGCGTCGACGTGCGCGTCCCAACCGTCGGGGTCCGGACCGGAGACACGCCGGCCGACGAGCGGCGGCGGCTCGTCCGCACCCCGCCGGACATCCTCATCACTACCCCGGAGTCGCTGTACCTCATGCTCACGTCCCGGGCCCGGGAGACGCTCCGATCCGTGCGCTGGGTCATCGTCGACGAGATCCACGCCGTCGCGGGCACGAAGCGGGGGGCGCACCTGGCCCTGTCGCTCGAGCGGCTCGAGGAGCTGACCCGCCGGTCCCCGCAACGGATCGGGCTGTCGGCGACGCAGCGGCCGCTCGACGAGATCGCGCGGTTCCTGGGCGGGGTCGGCCCCGACGGGCCGCGCCCGGTCACGGTCGTGGACGCCGGCTCGGGCAAGGACCTCGACGTCGAGGTCGTCGTCCCCGTCGAGGACCTCGGCGCGATGGGCCGCGCGCTCGACGAGCCCGTCAGCGGCCCCGCCGACGCCGGGCCCCCGCGCGCCAGCATCTGGCCGCACGTCCACCCGCGGCTGCTCGAGCTCGTGCTGGCCCACCGCAGCACGATCATCTTCGTCAACGCCCGGCGGCTGGCCGAGCGCCTCGCCGCCAGCCTCAACGACCTCTGGCACGAGCAGCTGGCGGCGGCCGGCCAGACGGCGGCGCCGGGCGTCGAGCTCGTGCGCGCGCACCACGGGTCGATCGCTCGGGAGCAGCGCCTCGCCATCGAGGACGCGCTGAAGCGGGGCGAGGTCCGCGCCCTCGTGGCGACGAGCTCGCTCGAGCTCGGCATCGACATGGGCGCGGTCGACCTCGTGATCCAGGTCGAATCGCCAGGATCCGTGGCGCGCGGGCTCCAGCGCATCGGCCGGGCCGGGCACGGGGTCGGGGAATCGAGCCGCGGCAAGATCTTCCCGAAGTACCGGGGCGACCTGCTCGAGGCCGCGGTCGTCGTCCCGCGCATGCGGGCCGGGCTCGTCGAGGAGACCCGCTACCCGCGGAACCCGCTCGACGTGCTCGCCCAGCAGCTCGTCGCCGCCTGCGCGGTCGACGAGTGGGACGTCGACGCCCTCCTGGCGCTCGTGCGTCGCGCCGCCAACTTCGCCGACCTCCCCGACGACGCGTTCACGGCCGTGCTGGACCTGCTCGCCGGCCGGTACCCGAGCGACGAGTTCTCGGGCTTGCGGCCCCGGCTGGTGTGGGACCGCGTCGCCGGCCGGGTCCGGGCGCGGGACGGCGCCGCTCGCGTCGCCATCGTCAACGGGGGCACGATCCCCGACCGCGGCCTCTTCGGCGTGTTCCTGCCCGACGGCGTCCGCGTCGGCGAGCTCGACGAGGAGATGGTCTACGAGAGCCGCCCCGGCGACATCTTCGTCCTCGGCGCGTCGACGTGGCGGATCGACCAGATCACCCACGACCGGGTCATCGTGACGCCCGCGCCCGGCGAGCCGGCACGAGCACCCTTCTGGAAGGGCGACAAGCCGGGCCGGCCCCTCGAGCTGGGCCGGGCGCTCGGCGCCGCGGTGCGGGAGCTCACCGCGCTCGCACCCGACGCGGCGAGGCGGCGCCTGGCCGACGACTTCGGGCTCGACGCGCTGGCGGCCGAGAACCTGCGCCGCTACCTCGAGGAGCAGCGAGACGCGACCGGGTCCGTGCCCGACGACCGCACCGTCGTCGTGGAGCGGTTCCCCGACGAGATCGGCGACTGGCGCGTCTGCGTCCTGTCGCCCTTCGGCGCCCGCGTCCACGCCCCCTGGGCGCTGGCGCTCGAGGCCCGCCTGAACGAGCGGCTCGACCTGCCGGTCGAGGTGCTGTGGAGCGACGACGGGATCGTGCTGCGGCTCCCGGAGGCGGTCGACACCATCCCGACCGAGGAGCTCCTCCTCGACCCGGACGAGGTCGAGGAGCTCGTCACCCGCCAGCTCCCGGCGACCGCCCTCTTCGCGGCCCGGTTCCGCGAGGCGGCGGCCCGCGCGCTCCTCCTCCCCCGCCGCCGGCCCGGCGAGCGCACCCCGCTCTGGCAGCAGCGGCAACGGGCCGCCGACCTGCTCGAGGTCGCGGCCCGGTACCCGTCGTTCCCCATCGTGCTCGAGGCGACCCGCGAGTGCCTGCGCGACGTGTTCGACCTCGCCGCGCTGCGCACCGTCCTCGCCGACCTCCGGGCCCGGCGGGTGCGTGTCGTCCCGGTCGAGACCCCGACCGCGTCGCCGTTCGCGCAGTCGCTCCTCTTCGGCTGGATCGCGGTGTACATGTACGAGGGCGACGCGCCGCTGGCCGAGCGGCGGGCGGCCGCGCTCGCGCTCGACCGCGACCTGCTCCGCGAGCTGCTGGGCGCCGACGAGCTGCGCGAGCTGCTCGACGCCGACGCCGTCGAGACCGTCGAGCTGGAGCTGGCGCGCCTGGCGCCGACGAGCCGACGAGCGCAGAGCGCCGACGACGTGCACGACCTGCTCCGGGACCTCGGCGACCTCTCCGAGGGCGAGCTGACGGCGCGCACCGACGGCGAGGTCGGCCCGATCGTGGCCGGGCTCGAGCGGGACCGACGGGCCATCCGGATCACGGTCGCCGGCGAGCCGCGGGTCGCCGCGGCCGAGGACGCGGCCCGGTACCGGGACGCCACCGGTGCCGCCATCCCGGTCGGGCTGCCCGGCGTGTTCACCGCGCCCAGCGAGGACCCGCTCGGCGAGCTGCTCGCCCGCTACGCGCGGACCCGCGGGCCGTTCAAGACCGCCGAGGCCGCGGGTCGCTTCGGCGTCCCGGAGGCGGAGGCCCGCGCGACGCTCGAGGGCCTGGAGGAACGACGACGGGTGGTGCGCGGCGAGTTCCGACCCGGCGGCTCGAGCCGGGAGTGGTGCGACGTCGACGTCCTCCGCCGGCTCCGCCGGCGCTCGCTCGCGGCGCTGCGGCGGGAGATCGAGCCGGTCGACCCGGAGGTCCTGGCCCGGTTCGCGTCGGCGTGGCAGGGGGTCGCGAGGCCCCGCCGCGGCGTCGACGCGCTCCTCGACGCCCTCAGCCAGCTGCAAGGCGCGTCGGTCCCGGCCTCGGTCCTCGAGGTCGACGTGCTCGGGTCGCGCGTCGAGGGCTACCGGCCCTCGATGCTCGACGAGCTGTGCGCGAGCGGCGACCTGGTGTGGATCGGCAACGGCGCCATCGGAGCCACCGACGGCCGGGTCGTGCTCGCCTTCCGCGATCAGGCGCCGCTGCTCACGCCGCCGCCCCCGGACGACGCGCCGAGCGGGCCGGTGCACGACGCGCTCCGGGACCACCTCGCGCGCGCCGGCGCCTCGTTCTGGCCCGAGCTGGTGCGGGCCACCGGGGAGGCCGACGAGCGCGTGGTGCTCGACGCCCTCTGGGACCTCGTCTGGGCCGGCGTCGTCACGAACGACGGGCTCGCGGCCCTCCGGGCCCGCCTGAGCGGCCGGCCTCGGGCGCCGCGCGGGCGGCCGCGCCCCGGGCGGCTCGCCCGGCTCGGGCCGCCGGCCGCGGCGGGGCGGTGGTCCCTCGTGTCGCTGACCGCCGGGGAGCCCCCGAGCCCGACCGAGGTGATCGCCGCCCGGGCCCGCCAGCTCCTCGAGCGGCACGGTGTGGTGACCCGCGAGACCGTCCGCGCCGAGGGCTGGCCGGGCGGGTTCGCGGCGGTGTACCCGGCGTTGCGCGCCATGGAGGAGGCGGGACGGGCGCGCCGGGGCTACTTCGTGGCCGGTCTCGGCGCGGCCCAGTTCGCGCTGCCGGGGGCCGCCGACCGGCTCCGCGGCGAGCGCGAGGCCGAGGACGAGGTGGTCGTGCTCGCCGCGACCGACCCGGCGCAGCCGTACGGCGCCGCGCTGCCCTGGCCGGACACGCCGGGCCGACCGGCCCGGGTGCCGGGCGCGCTGGTCGTGCTCCACGGCGGCCAGCCCGCTGCGTACCTCGAGCGCGGCGCCAAGCGCGTCCTCACCTTCGACGCCGAGCCCAGCCAGTGGGTGGGCGCCCTCACCGAGCTCGTCAAGAACGGCCGACTGCGGTCGCTGACCATCGAGCGCGTCGACGACGTGCCGGCGCGCGAATCCCCGACCGCGCCGTCGCTGCGCGCCGCCGGGTTCGTCGACGGCTACCGCGGGCTGCGCTTCGGACCCTGACCGGGCCGCACCCGCACGGACCCGGCCCGGGGCTCGCGCACGCGGGCCGACGACCACCGCCGGGGGAGGGCGCCGACCGTACGATGGCCGCGTGCCCGAAGGCGACACGATCAGCCGCGTCGCCCGCACGCTCAACACCGTCCTGGCCGGCCGCCAGCTGGTGCGCTTCGAATCGGCGCGCCTCGCGGGCCCAGGACCCCGAGCCGGGACCACCGTCCTCGCGGTCGAAGCCCGCGGCAAGCACCTGCTCGTCCACTTCGCCGACGGGCACGTCCTCCACACCCACCTGCGGATGACCGGCAGCTGGCACCTCTACCGAGTCGGTGAGCCCTGGCGGAAGCCGCGGGCGCG
>DASZJD010000003.1 GCA_035948415.1 Acidimicrobiia bacterium
CAGGCTCGTCGCGACGACGTCACCGTCAGCGGCTCCTCGAACACGGTCACCCGCGCCCGGCTCGAGGACGCCGCCGGCCTGGTGGCGAGCGGGCAGGTCCGGGTCGAGGTCAGCGCCCGGCTGCCGCTCGACGAGGCGGCCAGAGCCCACGAGCTGATCGAGACCGGCCACACCCGGGGCAAGATCGTCCTGATCCCAGGCTGACCGTCGCCGGGCACCGACGCCCGGGCATCCGCGCCGCGCGCGCAGCGATCGTGTGAGATGTCGCCGTGACGGCGACACCCATGCCGCCGGGCGGCGCGGTGGACTACCAGGACCAGCCTCACCCCCGCACGGTCGACCACATCGTGCATCACCGACCGAAGCCGGTGAAGGTCGACGAGCAGCGAACCGGGCTCAACGGCCGGATCGGCCTGTTCATCACGCTCATCGTCGGCACGATGTGGGCGGCCTACCTGTTCGCGCTCATCGCGCTCGTGAGCCTCCCCGACACCCTCGACCAGGCCGGGATCCATCTCGGATTCACGCTTGGATCGGGAACGATCCTGTTGGTGGCGTGGATCAGCCAGGCGTTCCTCCAGCTCGTGTTGCTGCCGATCATCATCGTCGGCCAGAACATCCAGGCCCGCGCCGCCGACAAGCGGGCGGAGGAGACCTACAAGGACGCCGTCGCCGTGCTCCACGAGTGCCGGGAGATCCAGAAGCACCTGATCGCCCAGGATCAGGCGCTCACCCAGCTGCTCCATCCCCAGGGCGGGACCTGAGCCTCCAGCGCGGGCCCGCCGGCCGCTACCCGGCCTGCTTGGCCACCGCGGTCGCGGCCGCCGCCGCGGCGGCGGGGTCGAGGTAGCGAGCCTCGAGCACCTCGAAGCGGCGTCCCAGCCCGTACACGAGCGGCTGCCCGGTTGGGATGTTCAGGTCGACGACCTCGTCGTCCGAGAGCTGGTCCAGGTGCTTCACGAGGGCCCGCAGCGAGTTTCCGTGCGCGGCCACGAGCACGCAGCGTCCGGCGGACAGATCCGGGATGATCCCGTCGAACCAATAGGGGAGCATCCGATCGACCACGTCGGCGAGGCACTCGGAACCAGGAAGGGCTTCGACCGGCAGGCCCGCGTACCGAGGGTCGAACCGAGGGTGCATCGGGTCGTCCGGGTCCAGCGCCGGAGGCCGGGTCGCGTACGACCGGCGCCAGACCTTGACCTGGTCGAGGCCGAACTCCTCGGCCGTCTCCTTCTTGTTCTTGCCCTGCAGCGCGCCGTAGTGCCGCTCGTTCAGGCGCCAGGAGCGCCGGACGGGGATCCAGGCCCGGTCGCACTCGGGCAAGGCGAGCTCGGCCGTGCGGATCGCCCGTTGCTGCACCGACGTGTGCACGACGTCGGGGGGCAGCTCGTGCCGCGCCAGCAGGCCGCCCGCGGCGACGGCCTCCTGTTCGCCCCACTCGGAGAGGCCGACGTCGACCCAGCCCGTGAACCGGTTCTCGCGGTTCCACGTGCTCTCGCCGTGGCGCAGCAGGATCAGGGTCGCCATGGTCGGCGTGCCGTCAGCGCGGGCGCCGGGCGTACCGGCCGCTCCACATCGTGATCACGACGCTGAGGAGCAGCAGGCTCGGCACCAGCATCAGAAACTCCACCGTCTGACTCTACGTTCTCGTCGCGCTGACGGCTTGGGTTTGGGCGCCGCTCCGCTTCGCCGGCAGCCGGTGCGTCGGCCATGCCGCTCGATCCGGCGGTCATTCGTTGTGGTGAACTGCACCTGATGAGTCCGATCCTCGATCTCGCCGTGCGCGGCGGCGTCGTCGTCGACGGCACCGGTGCGCCCGGGCGACGAGCCGACGTCGGCGTGCGCGCCGGACGGATCGTCGAGGTCGGCCCGCTCTCCGAGGCCGCGACCCGGACCGTCGACGCGACCGGCTGCGTCGTCGTCCCGGGCTTCATCGATCCCCACACCCACCTCGACGCCCAGCTGTGCTGGGATGCCGCGGCCCGGCCGACCTGTCTGCACGGGGTGACGTCGGTCGTCATCGGGCTCTGCGGGTTCGGCGTCGCGCCGTGCCCACCGCGCGGTGGCGAGTACCTCCTCCGCAGCCTCGAGGTCGTCGAGGAGATCCCCTTCGAGACCACCGAGCAGGGCGTGCCGTTCGACTGGGAGTCGTGGACCGAGTACCGAGCCTTCCTCGGCCGGCAGGCGCTCGGCGTCAACGTGGGCGCGCTGGTTCCCCACTCTGCGCTCCGGTACGCGGTGATGGGGGAACGGGCCCGGGGCGCGGTGGCGACCGCGGACGACCGAGCCGCCCTTGCCGGCGAGCTCACGCGCGCGCTCGCCGGCGGCGCGCTCGGATTCGCCACCTCACGGGGCCCGAACCACGTCGACGCCTTCGGCGACCCCGTGCCGAGCCGGTTCGCCGACGACGCCGAGCTGCAGGCGCTGGTCGCCGCCTGTCGCGGGAAGGTGTGGCAGATCAACGTCCGCACGAAGTTCAGTGGTGACGCCCGCGGCCTGACCGACGAGGTGTCGGCCTACGCGGCCTGGAGCGCGGAGTCCGGCGCGCGCCTGACGTGGAGCCCGCTCCACGCTGAGCCGGGCACGGACACCTGGGCCGACGTCGTGCGCCACAACCGTCGGCTCAACCAGTCGCCCGGGACCGTGGTCGCGCCGCAGGTCGCGACCGCTCCGATCACGACCACGTTCCGCTTCGACCGGTTCTCGCACGTCGCGTTCGTGCCGGGGTGGGACGCGCTGGTGCGGGGGTTCTTCGATCTGGACACCGCGTCGAGGCTTCGGCGCCTCGCCGACCCGGCGGTCCGCGCCTCCCTGCGTGACGCCCGGGTGGACCCGGCCGCGATGTTCGCGCCGGCCTTCGACGCGTGGGTGCTGCTCGTCTCTCCCTCAGAGCCCGACGCCATCGGGCAGTCGCTGGCGGCGGTGGCCCGCCGGCGCCACGTGCACCCGATCGACGCGCTGTGCGACCTGGCCGTCGCCGATCAGCTGGCCACGGTGGTGCAGGTTCCAGCCGTGAACCGCGACGCCGTGGCGGCGGTGTCGCTCCTCACCGACCGGCACACCCTGGTGGGGCTGGGGGACGCGGGCGCGCACGTGATGAGCATCAACAATTTCTCGTATCCGTCGCAGGTGCTGACGCGCTTCGTCCGCGACGATGCCAGCGTGCCGCTCGAGGTGGCGGTCAGCCGGATGACGGCCCGGCCGGCGGCGGTGCTGGGCATCGCCGACCGCGGAAGGATCGCGACCGGGCTCGCCGCCGACCTCGCCGTCATCGACCTCGAGGGGTTACGGGTGGGGCGGCTGCAGGTGACCCGGGATCTGCCCGGCGCGGCACCGCGCCTCTACCAGGATGCCCGGGGCTATCGCATGGTGGCGGTGAACGGGACGATCACGATCGAGGACGACCAGCCGACCGGCGAACGACCCGGTCAGCTGCTGGCGGCGCCGACGTAGCGGCGCCCATCGCCGCGTCGGCGGAGGCGGCGCGCGGCGCGCTCACGATGTTGGTCAGCGGGCCGGCTCGGTCCGGGTCACGAAGTCGTCGACGATCGACGGACACAGCGCCTCCGTCGGACCCGAGAGGGTGCAGGTCACCTTGGCCACGTCCACCGAGTCGGGCTCGGGGCTCAGCCGCGGGTACACGACCGCGCCGTACGCGCGGTTGTCGGCACCCGAGGGCTCACCCGAGCCCCGCACGCCGGGCGGATCGAGGAACGTGGCCACGCCGCGTCGCGGCCGGTGCACCGACTCGTGCCGCGGGGACGGCGTGCATCCGCCCGTCTCCGCGCCGAGGCGCGCCGCGCGGGTCCCGGGGAACAGGGCGCAGACGAGCTGCGCGCCGGGACCGTGGCCGGTGTACTCGCGGATGGCGGTGACGCCGGCCGCGTGCGCCGGCAGCCGGCCCGCACCGAGCGGGTTCGGTTGACCGGGCGGGAACACGCTGAGGCTCTGCCCGCCGTCGGCGGCGCTCAACCCGGCGCACAGCCAGCCTCGGGGGGCGATCACGGTGACGAAGCCGTCGGAGTACGCGCGCACCCGGGCGGCCGCGCGGTCCGTGAGCCGCACGGGGAGCGAGCGGGGGATCGGAGGCGGAGCCGAGCCCTCGCCCCCCGCGACGGCGGCGCAGGTCACGACGGGCTCCGCCCGGTTTGGGACGCCGGCCGGAGACGAGCGGGGCCACGCCGGCGTCGCGGCGACGGCGCTCAGCCCGGCGAGCAGGACCCCGGCGACGCGGTGCACGCCGGCGGCTACGCAGCCGGCGTCGCGTCGCCCGCCGTGGGGTCGACGACCACCTTGCCGAGGGCCCGGCGGTCGGCGACCGCCCGCAGCGCCTCGCCGACTCGTTCGAGGGGGAAGACCGCCGAGACGTGGGGCCGGATGGCGCCGGCGGCGAAGAGCTCGGCGAGTTCGTCGGCGTCGCGGCGCGCCGCATCCGGGGCGTGCTGCGCAAAGGTCCGCATCTCGAACCCCTTCACGATGACGCCCTTGAGCAGCACCAGGTTGAGGGGGACGCGGGGGATCTCACCGGAGGCGAAGCCGACCACGACGAAGCGGCCGCCCCATCTCGTCGCCCGGAGGGCCGGCTCGGAGTACGCGCCGCCCACCGGGTCGATCACGACGTGCGCACCGCCGGTCAGGTCCTTGATCCGCTCCTTGAGGTCCTCGCGGGTGTAGTTGACCGTCGCCTCCGCGCCGCGCGCTCGGCACAGCGCGAGCTTCTCGTCGGTCGAGGCCGCCGCCAGCACCCGCGACCCGAGGTGGTGGGCGACCTCCACCGCCGCGAGCCCGACGCCACCAGCCGCACCGAGCACGACGGTCCACTCCCCGGGCTGGACCTCGGCGACGCTCCGCAGGGCGTGGTAGGCGGTGGTATAGACGACGCCGAAGGCGGCGGCTTCGGTGAAGGTCACCGAGTCCGGGACGGGGCTCAGCGCCGCTTCGGCCGCAGCGACCTCGTCTGCGAACGCGCCGGTGAACCCGGCGCCGCAGACGCGGTCCCCGACGCGGACGGTCGAGACGCCGTCGCCGACATCGAGCACGACCCCGGCGAACTCGCTGCCGGGCGTGAAGGGCAGCGGAATCGACACCTGGTACTCGTTCGCGACGACGAGAACGTCGGGGTAGTTCACCGATGCCCCTCGCACGCCCACGAGTGCCTGGCCGGCCCGCAGCGTCGGCGCGGGGACCTCTTCGACGGCGAGCGTCTCGGGGGGCCCGTACTCGTTGCATCGGGCGGCTCTCACGGCGGTCCTCTCCGGACGGGCTGGTGCGGGGCGGTGGGTGGGACGTGTGCAGGCTCGCCGCCGGCTCGGGCTGAAGGCAAGCGCGGCGCGACCGGCTGGGGCATCCTGGCGACCGGGTCAGCCCGAGCCTGTGGGAGGTGCCAACGATGCCTGTCGAGCGTGGCCGGGACCGCGAGGGGCCCTACTACCGATGGGGCAAGCACGGTGCGAAGTAGCGCTACACCGCGAAGGACCCCCGCAGCCGTGAGGCGGCACGAGCGCGCGCGACTCGGCAGGGGCAAGCCGCACACGCCCGCGGGTACGAGTAGTTGCTGCGCGGCCGAGCCGGGTCGCGCTTCGGCTCCGCTAACCCATCGACGTCCGAGCAGCTCGCCGCTCGGCCTGCGCCAACGAGGCCGGGCCGCGGCGTACCGCCGAAGCCGGTCGTCGACGCCTGGAGCACGGCGACGCGCCGACCCGGGCCCGTCGAGCCGAGCGAGTGGCGTGGGACACGGACGCCGGCAGGGCAGCCTGCGGGGGTGAGGGCCCGCGGTCGACGGGCGCGACCACACTGGTCCCGGCGCCGAGGCTCCGGGCCCGGCGGTCGGGCAAGATGTCGAGGAGCGGATGGCGCGGGCGAGGGTCGAGGTCGGCGTCATCGTCGCGGTCGCGGCGCTCGTCGCGGCGGGCGCCGCGGGCACCACCCGCAGCGCGTCCGGCTCGCCGAGCGGCGCCGCCACCCTTCGAGCCTCGGCTGCCGACGCCGCCCGACGGGCGGGCCCCGGCGTCGATCGGATGGCCTTCCAGGCCGGCGTCGAGGCCTACGTCTGGGGCTTCCCGCTCGTCACCATGTCGCGGACGCGCGGCCAGGTGCTCTGCGGCATTCCCGTCAACACCCTCATCAACGTGCCGCGTCTGCTCGATGCGGGATCGCGAGTCGTGGTGACCCCGAACGCGGACACGCTGTACTCGTCCGCGTTTTTG
Organism: Acidimicrobiia bacterium; assembly: GCA_035948415.1. Classification (NCBI taxonomy): domain Bacteria; kingdom Bacillati; phylum Actinomycetota; class Acidimicrobiia; species Acidimicrobiia bacterium. The sequence goes on from DASZJD010000003.1 coordinate 6,207, forward strand.
GACCTGCGTCCGGGCCCGATGGTGCTCCGAGTCCCGGCCGTCCGGGATCGGTACTACGTGTTCCAGTTCCTCGACATGTACACGAACACGATCGCCGACGTCGGGACCCGCACCAACGGTGGCCGCGCCGGTGCGTACGCGATCGTCGGCCCCGGGTGGCACGGGCGGCTCCCGACCGGGACGGGCCGAATCACGGCCCCCACGCCGGACGTCTGGGTCATCGGTCGAACCCTCGCGGCCTTATCGCGCGACGTCGCCGGCGCCGCGGCCGAACAGCGGCGGTACCGCCTCCAGCCGCTCTCGAGTCTCACGCCCCGGGCCGGGGCGAGCGCTCCGGCGTGCTCGCCGCCGTCGGCGCCCCGGCCGAGCTTCACGGGTGAGCTGGCGACGGCCATAGGCGCCGACCCTCCGCCCCCACGTGATCGGCCGATCGTCGCCGACCTGGCCGCCGCCGGCATCCGACCGGGCCTCGTGCCGAACGCGGCCGCGCTCGCGACCACCGAGGCCAGTCGGGCCGCGGCGCTCGAGATCATCCGACGCGTCGGCAGCCGCCTGACGACGGCGCGGAACGGGTGGACCCGACTCCACGGCACCGGGAGCTACGGGACCGACTACATCACGCGCGCGGTGGTCGCGATGGTCGGGCTGGGGGCGAACGTCCCCGACGAGTCCGTCTACTACTTCGCGGCGACCGACGAGGGCGGCGCGCCGCTGAGCGGCGCGGCCTCCTACGTGATCCACTTCCGGCCGGGCCAGCTCCCACCGATCGACCCGCGCGCGTTCTGGTCCATCTCCCTCTACGGACCCGACCACTTCTTTGTCGCCAACCCGGTCGATCGGTACGCGGTCGGGGACCGCACGGAGGGTCTGACCCGCGGGCACGACGGCTCGCTCGACGTCTTCGTCTCCCACTCGCCCCCGCCGGGCCACGAGGGGAACTGGCTACCGGCGCCGGCCGGCAGCTTCAACCTCGTCCTTCGTGCCTACCTGCCGGGACCTGGTATCCGCTCCGGCTCGTGGACGCCGCCTGCGGTCCGACCCGGCTAGGCGGCACAGCACCCCCGGCGCCGGCGCCACGGGGACACCGCGCCCGCCGCTCAGGTCGCGGGCGCCGCCAGCCGATCCCTTCTCGATGCCAGTGTCGTCGGGGTCCTCGGCCGTGGACGGCCGCAGCGCGACGCGGGCGGCGGGATGACGGCGGTCGCCGAGGAAGCGAACCCACCGCCCGTCGGTGGGGCGGCCGCGGCGCTTCGCGGCGTCGATCGCGGCCTGTTCCAGGTTGTGGCGCTGCTCTGGATCTACGCGCTCTACGACCTGGTCCGCGTCGGGGTGAGGGGATCGACGGCGGCGGCCACCGCTCACGCCCACCAGGTCGCGGCCCTCGAGCACTCCCTCGGCCTCGGCGCGGAGCGGATGCTCCAGCAGGGAGCGATGCGCGTCCCCGGGCTCGTCGGGGCGTGCAACGCGTACTACGCGATGGGCCACCTCGCCGTCCCGCCGATCGCCCTCCTGATGCTCTACCGCCGGGCTCCGGCGCGATACCGACACTGGCGGAACGTCTTCGTCGCCATGCTGGGCCTGGCGCTGGCCACGTTCTGGCTCTATCCGCTCGCGCCCCCGCGGCTCATGCCCGGTCCGGGCCAGGTCATCGACACGTCGAGGGCGTACTTCAGCTTCAGCCGGACGCCGCTCGCGGCGCTCGGGGCCAGAGCCGGGTCGTCGGCGCCGAGCTGGGGTGGCGGCACGAACCCCTTCGCCGCGATGCCGAGCCTGCACGTCGGGTGGGCGCTGTGGACGACCCTCGCGCTGTGGCCCGTGCTCCGGCGTCGATGGACGAGGCTGCTCCTGGCCCTGTATCCGATGGCCATGGTCCTCGTCGTCATCGTCACCGGCAACCACTGGCTTGTCGACGCGCTAGCCGGTGCGGCGGTGACCGCGCTCGCAGCCGCGCTCGTCACCGCCGGATCGCGGGGCACGCGGCGCCTGACCGGCTCGACGGGGACGGCGTCACCAGCAGAAGACCGAGCCGGCGGCCGGGCCCCGGTCGCGGGTCTCGAACCCGTCCGTCTCTCGGCGTCGACCGGACCGCGTCTTCGCTGACGAACGATCAGGTCCGGAGCAGAACCCGGCGTTCGGCTCGCGAGCCACTCGCCTCGGGAGGCGCGTCCGCGGTTCGGGACGCGCGACCGTCACGTCTCAGCGACACCCGTCGGGGCGGTGCCGCGGCGCTGCGACCGGTTCGGACCGCACCCGATCGGTACCGTTGAAGTGATGGAACCCGCGGCGCCCGACCGGATCCTGAACGGTCGGTACCGGCTCCTCCGCCCGCTCGCTCGGGGCGGCATGGCCTCGGTCTGGCTCGGTGAGGACACCCTGCTGGCGCGCCGCGTCGCGGTGAAGACCTTGCACCCGGAGCTGTCCGCGGACGGCTCGTTGCGCGCGCGCTTCAAGAACGAGGCCATCTCGTCGGCGAGCATCGAGGACCAGCGCATCGTCGCGGTCTACGACACCGGTGACGACGATGGCGTCGCCTACATCGTCATGGAGTTCGTCGACGGCCGCGACCTGCGTCGCCTCCTCGACGAGCAGGGCACGCTCCCGACCAGCAGCGCGCTGCAGATCGCCCGGGACGTCGCCCTGGCGCTGGAGCATGCCCACCGCGGCGGGATCGTCCATCGCGACATCAAGCCCGCGAACGTGCTGGTGGGGCTCGACGGTCGGGTGAAGGTGACCGACTTCGGGATCGCGAAGGCCAGCCGAGCCGAGAGCGACCTCACGAGCACGGGCGTGGTGCTCGGGACCGCTCGCTACCTGGCGCCGGAGCAGGTCCGAGGCGAGCACGCGGACGCCCGAGCCGACGTCTATGCGACCGGCCTCGTGCTCTACGAGATGCTTGCCGGTCGGCTGCCCTTCCATGGCGACACGGACATGGCGGTGGCGTTGGCCCGCCTGAGCACGACGCCCGACCGGCTGCCGCCGGGGACGCCGGCGGGCGTCGCCGCGATCGTCGAGCGGTGCCTCGCCGACGATCCCGAGCAGCGCTTCCCGACCGCGCGGGCGCTCGCCGCCGCGATCGAGGCCGCCCAGGACGGGGACCCGACGGCGCCGAACGAGGTCACCGGCATCCTGCCGTCGCCGCCGGCCCCGGCTCGGCCATCGGCCCCGCCGCCCGCGGCGTCGCCGCCGAGACGCCAGCGGAGGTGGGTGGCCGCGCTCCTCCTCGCCGCTGTCCTCGCTGGCGGCGGCACCGCTGCATTTCTCCTGGTTCGTGACCAAGGCGGGCGAGGCGCCGGCACGCCGGGCGCCGCGCCGCGGATCGTGGCGGCCCAGGACTTCGATCCGTTCGGCAACGACGGTCAGGAGAACCACGCCAAGGTGAACCTGGCGATCGACCACAACCCCCAGACCGCGTGGCCCACCGAGATCTACGTCACCCGCGATCTCGGCGGCGGGAAGCCAGGGGTCGGGATCTACGTGACCCTCGACGCGCTCACCCGCGTCCGAACCGTCTCCGTCGACACGTTCGAGACCGACTGGAACGGGCAGATCTACGCCGCCGCGGCCCCGTCTCCGCAGCTCGCGGGCTGGGGCGCGCCGCTCGCGGCCGGCAGCCATCTCGGCCAGCACACCGCGTTTCGGCTCCGCACGGCGGGACGGGCGCGTGTCGTCTTGCTCTGGATCACCTACCTGCCCACGTCGGGCGAGCTCAACGTGGCCGAGATCCACGTGAGCTGACGCGGAGACGCCGCGCCGCCGCTCGGTGACGAGTCGCCACGCCCGCCTTTACCTCGAGGTCGTCGCCCGTCCCCGGGCTCGCGGTTCTCGATGCCACGCCGCGGTGGGCGGGTCGGCGGCGTCATTCGGTGCACGTGTTGCACGTCGCCTACCCTCACCCCGGTCGGAGACGGCAGCGGTAGCGGGCACCCGCCGCCGCGGTTCCCGGAGCCGACCGTGAAGTCCGATGCCGAGCCCTCGGAGGTTGGATGGATCCACGGCTCGTGCGCTTCGAGGGCTTCGAAGGGATCCATCTCGTCGCCGACGTGTGGGGCGAGGACACGGCGTGGCCCGTCCTGCTCATGCACGGCGGCGGCCAGACCCGCCACGCGTGGGGCAGCACGGCCAGCGCGCTCGCGGATGCGGGCTGGCGGGCGGTGTCGCTGGACCTGCGGGGACACGGTGACAGCGAGTGGGCGCTGAACGGCGACTACTCGTTCACCGCCTTCGCCGCTGACTGCGTCGCGGTGTGCGACCAGTTGGGCCGGCCGCCGGTCCTCGTCGGGGCGTCACTCGGCGGCGTCGCGGCGATGCTCGCCGAGGGCGGCAGCGATCGGGTGGTCTCGTGCGGCCTCGTCGTGGTCGACATCACGCACCGCAGCAACCCGGAGGGGATCCAGCGCATCCGGGACTTCATGAGCTCGGGCCTGGGCGGCTTCGAATCCCTCGACGACGCGGCCGACGCCATCGCCGCGTACACGCCGAACCGCACCCGGAGCCGCAACCCGGCCGGCCTCATGAAGGTCCTCCGCCAACGACGCGACGGTCGCTGGTACTGGCACTGGGATCCGAAGTTCCTCGAGCACGGTCGAACCGAGGTGCCGCGTGAGGACTTCCAAGCGTTGTTCGAGGCCGCGCTCCGAGGCATCCGCGTCCCCACGCTCCTCGTCCGAGGCCTGCTCAGCGACGTCGTCACCGAGGAGGGCGTGCAGGACTTCCTCGATCAGATCCCGGGAGCCCGACTCGTCGATGTTGGCGGGGCGGCGCACATGGTGGCCGGCGACCAGAACGACGCCTTCTCACGAGCCGTGATCGAGTTCCTCGACCACGACATCCGGCCCACGCTGCCGTGAGCTGCCCCGAGTCGGGCTGCCCCCGCCAGCACCCGGCGCGTGGCGACGGCGGCGCCGCTCACCCTTGAGCACCGGCTCGGGCCTCTCACGGGTGGCCACGCCGGTCCGTCGGATCGCCGCCGCCGGCACCGGCGCTCGGTGGCCCAGCCGCGTGGGGTTCGGCGTCATCGTGATGGCCGGCGCGCTCGCCGCTCGCGCGCCAAGCCTCGGACGCGGGCTCTTCGACCCCGACGAGGCGGCGATCGCGACCATGGGCATGGTCGTGTCCCGCGGCGGGGTCCTGTATCGGGACGTGATCGACCGCAAGCCCCCGATCGCGCCGCTGCTGTACGCGCTCACGTTCTGGGTCACCGGCAGCCGCCACCTCGAGCCGTTGCACATCGTGGCGGCGCTGGAGCTCGGCGGCGCCGCGCTCGTCGTCGCCTACGAGGTGCGGCAGCGGGCCGGCCGTCGCGCTGCGTGGTGGGCCGCGGGGCTCCTCCTCGCCGGCGCCGTCGCGCTGCGACCCGCCGACGCGCAGGCGGCCAACTACTCCCACCTTGCCCTCCTGCCGGCGTGCGGAGCCATCGTCGCTGCACGGCGCGGCTCCCGGTCGAGCGTGCTGGCGGCCGGTGTGCTGCTCGGCCTGGCGACACTCACGCGCCAGACCTGGCTCATCGGCCTGGTGCCGGCCGCGGTCGCGGTGTGGACCCGCGGGCGCCGCAGCGATCGCGTCGGGCGCGTCGCGGTCCTCGTCGTCTCCACCGTGGCGACGATCGCGGCGGTGGCGATCGTGGTCCCGTTCGGCCCCTTCGTGCACTGGACGTTCTCGGGCAACGGCTCGCTGGTGTTCAACCTGGGCCAGGTGCAGCGGCCGATCGGCCGGGGGCTCGACGCGCTCGAGCTGTTCGTCGTCGGCCACATCGGGCTGTGCGTGCTCGTCCTCCTCCGTCGATGGCGCCGCGCCGACCTCGACCTGTGGCTCTGGGTGCTCACGGGCCTCATCGCCGTCGTGGCGGGATTCCGATACTTCGGGCACTACTGGCTGCAGGTGCTGCCGGCTCTGTGCCTGCTCGCGGCGCCCGCCATCGCGTCGTGCACGGCGTGGACGCGGGTGGCGCTGGCGACCCTGGTCGTGGTCCCGACCTTCTTCTACTGGCAGCAGGCCTGGGCACCGATCCACGGGTCCAGCAACATCGACCAGCGGGCCTTCCCGCTGGTGGCGGAGGTCCGCCGACGAACCACCGGGGGCGACCTCGTGACCGTCTGGGGCTCGTTCCCCGAGATCTACTGGCTCTCGGGCCGCGCGCCCGGGGGCGCGCTCGTCATCACCGACTTCATCGTCGGTCGCACGGCGGGCCGCCCCGACGGGCCGCAACGCCTCCGGGACGCCACCCCGGGCGCCCTCCACGACTTCCTGGCGAGCGTGCGCGCGCATCCGCCGAAGCTCTTCCTCGACACGTCGACCGGCGCGGTCCGCAAGTACCAGCATTACCCGCTCACGCTGATCCCGAGCGTGCGCGCGTTCGTGGATCAGCACTACCGACCGGTCGCGGTGGTGCGGGGCGTGACCGTCTACGAGCTGGCGTCAGCGCGGAGCCGCTGACCTCGGCGCCCGGGATCACCGGGTGGCGCGCGACGCGGTCGGAGCGCGGGTTCCCTGAGTACCGGTTACTCAGGTGCCGGCCCTCGGCGGGCTCCATCATGAGCGCGCGGCGGTCGATCCCCCCGCCGTCGAACCCGGACGAGGGAGGGCACGGGGTGCATCGGCGACACGGGGCCCGGGCCGTGGGCAGCGTCGCGGCCGTCGCCGGCTTCGCGTTCTGCCTCACGCTGCTGGCGCGGGCCGTGCGCTCGGTCCAGGCGATCGGCGGCTTCTGCGCCTCCGGAGGCCCCTACCGCATCGCGCACCACTGCCCGAAGGGGGTGGCGGGCATCCTCCCCCTCGCCATCGTCGGCGGGCTCGTCTGCCTCGGTCTGTTCGTCCTCAGCGTGGGCGACCGGGGCCGCTCGGTGGCGCTCCTGGCGTGGCCCGCCCTGTTCCTGACCCTGGGCGGGAACCTCCTCGACTCCGGGCTGAACCCGCCGAACGGCAGCGCCAACGTCGGGTTCCTCGTGACCGCCGGTATCTTCATCCTGATGGGCGGCATCCCGCTGGTCCTGCTCGTACCGAGCCTCGTGCGGGGCCTCACCGGGCCGACCGAACCTCCCAAGACCTCGCCGGTGCTCGCCCCGACGAGCGTGCGGTTCACGGCCCCGCCGGCTCCGGCCGCGGTGGCGACGGCGCCGAATTCGCGGGCTGACCTCGCCAGCGAGCTCGAGCGCCTGGCCTCCCTGCACCGGCGCGGCGACCTCACCGACGCCGAGTACGAGGCCGCGAAGCGCCGCGCCCTGCAGACGCCGGCGGGCACCCGATGACTCGAGGGCTGCTGATCGCCGCGCACGTCGCCGCGATCCTCGTCGGGATCTACGGGGGCTTTCAGGTCTTCGACCTCGTGACGAGGTGACCCGCCCCCGGTCGCGATGACGACCGGACGTCGCGCCGGCGGCGGACGTCGCGTGCCCCGCCGGCGCTCGCCCGCGTCGATCCCCGTCGGGGCGCACCTGGTCGTCGACGGCATGAACGTCATCGGGAGCACGCCGGACGGGTGGTGGCGCGACCGCGACGGCGCCGTCCGCCAGCTGTTCCATCGCCTGGAGCGACTCTCGGCCGAGACGGCTCGTCCCATCACGCTGGTGCTCGACGGGCGGCCGCCGCGCGGCGTCCCCGAGGGCCGGCACGGCGGCCTGACCGTCACCTACGCCGCTCGAGGTGGCCGCGACGCCGGGGACGACCGCCTCGTCGAGGTGATCGAAGGGTGGCCCGGCGATCCGCCGGCCTGTGTCATCACCTCCGACCGCGCCCTCGCGGCGCGGGTCGAGCGACTCGGCGCCTCCGTCCGCGGCGCGACGGTGCTCCGTGCCGTGCTCGACCGGCTCGGTGACTGAGCGGCGCGACGCCACGGACGCCGGTTCGGCTGCGGCGGGCAGACTCGAGGTCGAGGCGCACGATCGCACCGGGTCGACGAGTGAGGGGCCGGCGCCGCGGTCGACCCGGGCGGTCGGCTCAGGCGGGCGGCGGCGGGTCCAGGTGGTAGAGGCGGGCGCAGTTCCGCCACACGATGTCGTCGCGGACGGCGGGGTCGAGGCCCGCGGTCTGCTCCGCGAGCACCGACTGGGAGTCCGGCCAGGTGGCGTCGCTGTGAGGATGGTCGTTCGCCCACATCAGGCGCTCGTGGTTCAGGAGGTCCGTGACCCGGAACGCCACCCAGTCGTCCTGGAACGTGACGTAGACGTTGTCACGGAAGTACGCGCTCGGCAGCCGAGACAGGGCATCGGCGGTGAGCCAGGTGCGGTGGCGCTTGAAGGCGTGGTCGGCCCGATACATCCAGTGCGGCGCCCACCCGGCGTCGGCCTCGACACAGACGACGCGCAGGTCCGGGTGCCGTTCGAACACGCCACCGAAGACCAGCGTTCCGATGATGTCCTGGCAGCCTCGGATGATGCCGAGGAAGCTGTTCATCCTCGGGCCGCGGTACGGCGGGCGGGCGAGGTTGTCGTTGTTCGTCAGGATGTGGAACGACAGGGGCAGGTCGAGCTGCGCCGCCGCGTCCCAGAACGGATCCCACCGGTGGTCGTCGTAGTCGCCGTCGTCGTGGCAGCCCGCGTACCCCGGCATCATGACGCCGCGCAGCCCGAGCTCCTTCACCCGCTGCAGGTCGTCGATGCCCTCGGCGACGCTTCGGAGCGCGGTCTGCCCGAGCCCGACCAGCCGGTCGGGCGCGTAGCTCTGGAACTCCGTGATCCACAGGTTGTAGGCGTCGAAGCAGGCCTTCTTGTAGTCCACGTCCGGGTGGTTGCAGAGCAACATCCCCACCGACGGGTAGAGCACCTCGACCGAGACCCCGTCCCGCTGCTGCTCCGTGAGCCGGGCCGCCGGATCCCAGCCCCCGGGGTGGAGCTCGTCCCAGCCCACGAAGGTGTACGGGTGGATGCTCTCGACCGGGCGGCCCGCGGCGGCGATCATGCCGTACGGGATCCGGGCCCGGCCGCGGTCGATCTCGATGACGGCCCCCATCTTCTCGTCGGTGAGGGCGTGGGGCGCGCGATCGCGGAATCGGGGGTCGATCCGGTCGAGATAGCAGTCACCGGGCTCCGTCACGTGCGAGTCCGCGGAGATCGTGAACAGCGTCACGGTGCCACCCTTCGTCCCCGGTCCCGAGGCCAGCGTGACGTTACCCGCCGCTCGCCCGGCGGCTCGCCGGCGGTGCCGCGGCGCCCGCGCTAGGGCGTGACCGGCGGGTAGTAGTTCTCAGCGCCGATCTTCTGAACGTCCTCGAACCACGAGCCGTCGTACGCGTCGGTCCGTCCCTGGCGCATCGGGTCCTCGAGCTCCCAGGCCTGGCGCTTGTAGGTCCAGTTGGCCGGGAACAGTCGGTGCGCGGCCCGCCAGTGCGGGATGGCCGCGGCGTGGTCACCCGATCGGTGCAGGTGCTCGCCGAGCTCGAACTCCGCCGCCGCCAGGGCCTCGTCGGTGGCTCGGGGCTGGGAGCGGCGCACGACCTCCTCGGCGCTGAGCGCGTAGCGGCTCGAGGCGCCGTGGTCGACCCAGTCCAGGAGCATGGCGAGGTAGCCCTCCGGGTCGGTTCGGATCTTCCGGGCCTCGGCCAGCATCGCCGCGGTCTCCGGCGGGAGCGTCGTGATGTCGACCGTTCGCAGCTGCTCGAGCACCGGGTTGCGGCCCGGGAACGCAGGCTCGGCCGGACGCACGATCGTGCCGTCCTCGTTGATCCAGAGCCCGTTCGGGACGTTCACGACGCCGAAGCGCTCGTCGAGCGAGTGACCCTGGTCGATGAGCGACGGATGCTCTGGCTTCGCGGCCTCGATGAACGGCCGCGCCGCCTCAACGTCGACGTCGAGCGCCACCGTCACGATCTCGACGCCGCGCGGATGCAGCCGGGTCCGCAGCTCCTGCCACACGGGCAGGTCGAAGCGGCATCCTCACCAGGACGCCCACGCCAGCAGCACCACCTTCTGCCCCCGCAGGCTGGACAGCCGGAACCGGTGGCCGGCCAGATCGGGCAGCTCGAGCTCGGGCGCGCTCGCCGTGGTCAGCGCACGGCCGGTGACGGCGGTCTCCGGTCCGAGCGCCACGAGGCCGTGCTCATCGTCGCGGGCGATCGGCATCCCGAGGGTGCGCGCGACGACGGTCACGTCGACCTGACCCGAGGGCGTCGCGTCGGTCGGCAGCGGGACGCAGATCTCCGCCTTGCAGGCACCTTCGGGCTTGATCGCCCACCCCGTCCCGGATTCGAAGGCGCGGACGTCGGTCGTGAGGTCGGTGAGGATCACCGGAGCAGGGCCTCCGCGCGTCGGACCGGCGCGCCGGGTGTCACGCCGGGCTCCGGGCCGCGGCCTCGTCACGGAAGCGCGACGAACGATGCACCGGGTCGGGGTCGAGCTTCGGCACGACGTGGTCGCCGAACAGCCGGAGCGTCTCCTCCGCGTCGGCCCACGACATGTTGATCGGCATGCCGAACACGAGCTGGTCGCAGCCGATGCTCTCGTAGCGGCGGACCTGCTCGAGGACCTCGTCGGGATCGCCGCAGAGCAGGTACCCCTCTTGGATGCGCGTCTCGACGTCCTCGAGGGTGGGCTCGGGAAAGTGCTCCGGCCAGACCGGGACGCCCTCCACCTTCGGGAACGTGTCGTGGTAGTAGAAGACCAAGCTCTGCAGGTAGCTGATGCCCATCTCGCACGCGACCTGTCGAGCGCGTTGGCCGTCTTCGAGGCACACGAGCCCGTTCGTGATCATGACGTTGTCGTTGACGTAGTCGCCGACGGGCTCGGCCTCGCCGATGTGGTCCTTGTAGGCGCGGACCATCGGCTCCATGTCGCGGACGGCGGCGACGTTGAACCCGAGCACCCCCAGCCCGAGGCGGGCCGCCTTCTCGTACGTGGGCGGGTTGCCGGCGGCGACCCACAGCGGTGGGTGCGGCTTCTTCCACGGCTTCGGCAAGACGTTTCGGGTCGGCATCAGCTCGTTCGGATACGGGACCCGGAACGTGGGCCCGTCGTGGTGGTAGTCGGTGCTGCGCCACATCTTCGGGAGCTCGCGGATGACCTCGTCCCACGGCGCCTTCGTGAGGTCGGTGCTCGCGATGTCGAAGCCGGTGACCTCGCGGCTCCCGGCCCCGCGGCCTGTCCCGAGCTCGAAGCGACCGTCCGAGAGGTGGTCGAGCATCGCGGCCCGCTCCGCGATCCGCACCGGATGGTTCACCTGCGGGTTGAGGTTGAAGATGCCGGAGCCGATGTGGATGCGGTCCGTGATGGCCGCCAGGTACCCGAGGTACGAGGCACTGTCCGACAGGTGCGAGTACTCGGTGAGGAAGTGGTGCTCCACCACCCAGCAGTACTTCCACGCTCGTTGGTCCGCGACCCGCACGAGGTCCGTCTCGTTGAGGAGCGCCTCGTGCTCAGCGTTCGCACCGCTCGCGTCGAACCGCGCCTGCGGGACGTAGGCCTGGATGAAGATCCCGAACTCCATCGCGTACCTCGGGCCAGACGTCGCTCCTGGCTCAGTCTCACACAGCCGCGCCACGCCCGCACGGTGGGACCGCGTGGGGTTGGGTGCCGAGCGGCCGGCGCGCCCGGCGACCGGCGGCCGCGAGGCTCAGCCGTGGAGCTGGACGAGGAGCAGCGCCATGTCGTCGCGGGGCTCGCCGGCGGAACGGGTCGTCGCCGCCTGGATGATGCGATCGGCGATTGCGCCGGGCGGGAGACCCCGGCTGGCCCGGATGATCTCGAGCAGCCCTTCCTCGCCGAGCATCGGTGCGCCCGGGGCGTGGGCCTCGGTGACGCCGTCGGTGTAGAAGACGACGGTGTCCCCTCGTTCCAGCGTGACCTGCTGGTCCACGAGGTTCACGTTCTCGGTGATCCCCAGCAGCGTCCCTCGACAGTCCGTCACCTCGAGCTGACCGTCTCGGCGCAAGATGACCGGGAGGGGGTGTCCGCCGCACGACAGGTTGATGGCCACGCGGGCGCGCGGCCGCCGACGCTGGCGCCGCGATCCCACCGTCACCATGCCGAGGCACACGGTGCAGAACCGCTCACCCGCGCTCTCGTCGCGGTCGAGCGCCTCGTGGAGGAGGCGGAGCACCCGGCTCGGTACGTCTTCGCGCAGCACGCCGGCTCGAATGGTGTGGCGGGCCAGGCCGGACACGGCGCCCGCCTCCGGGCCCTTGCCGCTCACGTCTCCGATCACGACGGCCCACCGGTCGGGCGCGACCTCGAACACGTCGTAGAAGTCGCCGCCGATGTCGTTGCCCGCGCCGGCGGGTTCGTACCGGGCCGCGAGCTCGATCCCCGCGATGTCCGGGAGCGAGGGCGGGAGGAGGCTGTCCTGCAGCGCGCGCGCCACGTGGGTGCGCTCGGAGAGGAGCCGGACGTTGTCGAGCGCGAGGGCGGCGCGCCGTGCCATGTCCTCGGCGAGCACGAGGTCGCTCGGGCCGAAGCGCCGACCCGAGCCGGAGGACACGAGCGTAAGGGCCCCGATCGTTCGACCACGGGCCGTCAGGGGCACGCACATGTAGGAGGCGAAGTCGAGGGCCTGCACGATGCGGAGGTGGTCGTCGCTCCTCGTCGTCGCCTGGAGGAAGTCCTCGGGCATCTCGGCTCGCACCTCGGCCGCCCCCCCTCGGATCACGCGGGCCGCGGGGTGGGCGCCGAAGGGGTCCGGTGGGTACCGGAGCCGGAGCTCGTCCACGAGCGCCCGCTTGGCCGGGTCGGCGTGGGCGGCGCCCATGCGGCGGATCGCGGCTCCCTCGGCGACGTCGATCAGGCAGAGGTCGGCGAGGAAGGGGACCGAGACCTCGGCGAGCCGCTGGAGGCTCTCGGGGTAGTCGAGCGAGGAGCTCAGGATGGTGCTGGCGTCGGCGAGGAACTGCGCGACGTCGAACCGCCGGCTCAGCTGCTCCTCGCGCTCGCTGCGCTCGGTCACATCGAAGGCGAGGCTCACCACGCCGACCACGGTCCCATCGGGGCTGAAGAGCGGGGAGTCCATGGCGTGGACGGCGACGACGGAGCCGTCGGCGCGACGGACCTGGAAGTCGCCCTCCCAGCTCCGACCGCCGAGGATCGCGGCGCCGATCTCGCGGATCACGTCGCGCGGCACGGGATCCGCGAAGTCGCCCGAGGGCTGGCCGAGCAGCTGCGCCGGCGCGCGGCCGTAGAGCACCTCGCAGTACGGGTTCGCGTAGAGGATGACGCCGTCGAGGGTGGTCGCGATCACCGCCGCGTCGACGTGCTCGAGCAGGCCCGCCGCGTCGAGGCCGACGAGTAGCCGCGGTGACGGTTCCGGCGTGAGGGCGGTCACGACGAGCGCCACTCTAGGTGGACGGTCGCGGCGCCTCCCCGGCCGCAGGCCACCGCAGCTCGGGCGCCTTCGGGTCCGGCCGACCGACGACGACCCGCACGCTCCGCTGAGCCCGCCGTCGGCGATCGAGGCGCCGACCGGCTGACGGCGTCGCCGGCGCGGGCGGCGCCGCGCGCGACCTAGGGGGTCGGGCTCGCCGACCGCTGCTTGCGGTACACGAAGAACACGCGGTTGATCCTCGACGGCACGGTGCGCGCGTACGGGCGGATCGGTCCGACCCAGCCGATCTCGGCCTGATCGCGTCCCTCGGCGCGCAGGTGATGGAGCGCGGCGACGAGCACGGCCCGGCCACGTCCCTGCCCGATGACCGACGGGCGGACCCCGACGGGGCCCACCCAGCCCGCCCGAGCGCCGTCCCAACAGCAGAACGCGACGATGCCCTCCTCGTCGCGCGACACCATGAGCCGGTCGCGCTCGAGGCATCGCAGCGTCTCGGTCCGCCAGTTCGGCCAGTTCGCGGTGATCCACTCGTCGATCTCACCGCCTTCCGCGGCGCGGGCCACCGACGCCTCCGCCGCCGACGGTGCCGAGGGGAGGCGCTCGAGGTCGACGAGCAGGTTGTAGTTGGCTTCGCCTCGCACGTAGTGGTGTCGCTCGAGCAGGCAGAGCATCTCCAGCTGCGTGGTCTCGACACCGGGAAAGAGGTGGTCGGGCGCGTCCGCCCCGACCGTCACGGTGCCCGCCGGGGCGAGCTCGGCCTCCGCGGCCTCCAGCAGCCGGGTTCCCAGGCCCTGGCCCCGGCACGCCGGGCTGACGACGAGGAGCCGGAGGTAGGCGGCGCCGTCCCGCACGCACGACGCCACGACGCCTCGGTCGGGGTCCCCGCGCACCGACACGGGGAAGCCCGGCGTGAAGAGCGAGGCGCCGAGGTCGTCCACCGTCGGCGGGTCGGCGAGCCCTCGAGCACAGAGCGCCGCGATCGGCTCGAGGGCATCCGGACCGAGGGTGGGGAAGGCCTCGCTCACGGGGCGCGGCGACGGGGGGCGGCGTCCGCCGCGGGTCCCGAGGCCGGCTTCACGACGCCCTCGCGTCGGAGCCGAGGTGGAGGGCCTCCACCGCGTGGAGCGCCGGACCGCACTCCCGGGCCCGCGGCGTCGGCGGGGGGCCGGGGCTCTGGATGCGCCCGGCCCGGCGGTCAGGCCGGCGCGCTGGTGTCCCCGAGGAGGAACGCGACGTTGTCGTGGAAGAGCCCGGGCTCTCGCCCGGGTTCCGAGCCGATGGCCCGATAGTCGTCGAGGGGTGTCGCCGTCCCCTCCGAATGCGGATAGTCGCTGCAGCACATATAGAGGGAGTCGGTGCGGTCTCGCAGCCGGCCCGGGCGCTCGTACGAGAACGCCGCCACCCGCACCTGGCGTCGGAAGTACTCGCTCGGCGTCAGGTCGAGGTCGCAGAGCGGCTGGCCGTTCAGGGTGGCGGTGAACCGGACGGCCCCGTCGAGCATCAGCAGGTACATCGGCACCCAGATCGCGCTCAGTTCGATGATGCCGAGCCGGAGCCCGGGGTGCCGGGCCAGGACCCCGTTGACGATCAGGTCGGTCACGGCGAGCGCCGGGGGCGTCCAGATGAACACCGATTCGACCGTGGGCACGAAGGCGTCGTCCGGGTCGGTGTACCAGCCGTCTTCGAACACGCGGCGCTGGTCCGCGACGTGGAAGACGGGCGTGACGCCGTGCTCGACGAACGAGGCCCAGATGCGCTCGTGATCGGGGTGCGAGAGCGGACGGCCGTCGACGGTGGCGGGGGCGACCATGCCGAGCCGGACCCCCCCGCGGGCCAGGCGATCGAGCTCGTGCTCGAGCCAGGTCGGGTCCCGCAGCGTCAGGTGCGCGACCGGGTGGAGCCGACCGCGCCCGGCCGTGGTGACATCGGCGCACCACCGGTTCCACGCCGACATGTTGGCGGTGAGCGCCGGCAGCGACGCCGCCAGCCGGCGTTCCCAGAGCAGCCCGAAGTTCGGGAACAGCACCGCGCCGCCGAGGCCGAGCTCGTCGAGCCGGCGCACCCGGGCCGACGGCTCCCAGTAGTCGGCCGGCAGCGCCTCGTCGTAGTTGTACGGGGCCGGCGCTCCCTCGCGGCGCCGCCGCCGGTGCTCACCGAGCACGGTGGTGTCGCCCGGGTGCTGCACGTCGGCGATGTCGAGGGGGTGGTCCCGCCACCGGAGCCACGCGTAGCCGAGCTCGTCATCCTCGATCCGCAGCGCTTCCTCCCGAAAGGCGGGATCGATGTGATCGGCCCAGAGGGTCCGGGACTCGTACAGGTGCTCGTCGCAGTCGATGACCGCGGTCATGGCGCTCCTCTGTCCGCGGCCAGTGTGCCACAGGCCCGTTCGGTGCCCGATGGTCGGCCGAGCCGCGCCCACGGCGCGGGGCCGGACACGGCCAGCATGGGACCGTCGCCCGGCGGCTCAGGGGCGCGCGGCGCCGACGGGCTGACCCCAGATCGGCCCGATGTGCACGTCGTTCCCGGTCCCGCCGGCCTCGAGGATCCGCGCCGAGCCGATGTAGATCGCGACGTGCTCGCTGCCGCCCGCGCCCCAGAACAGGAGGTCGCCGGCCTGCATGGCGCCGAAGGGAACGTGGGGGAGCATGTCGTACTGCGCACCGGAGTAGTGCGGCAGGCGGACCCCCGCCGAGGCGTAGGCGGCCATCACCAGACCCGAGCAGTCGTAGGAGTTCGGTCCGGCCGCCGCGTACTCATAGGGCTTGCCGAGCTGGGCCCGAGCGAAGGCGATGGCTTGCGCGGCGGCGCCGTTCGGTGCGGCCACGTTCGGGAACGCCGCCGGGTCAGCGTTGCCGCCCCCGCCGAACCGGGATTGGGCGGCGGCGAGCGCGGCCGCTTCGCGGCGCTGCTGCTCCTGCTGGACGAGCGCGACGAGCTGGCCCTGCACCTGGCTGAGGGTCTGCTGCTGGGCCGCGTTGGCCGCGGCGAGGCTCTGCCGGGCACCGGCGATCTGCTGGCGCTCGGCTTCGGCCTGGGCCTTCGCGCGCTCGGCCGCGGCCTGGTCGCCGGTGAGCCGCTGCTTCACGACGCCGAGCTGGGCGATGAGCGCCTGGTCGGCGGCGGCTTGGGCGCTGGTGTACTTCTCGCCGATCAGGAGCTGCTCGGAGTCGCGGAAGTCGAGGGCGCTCAGGGACTGGCCCGAGACCGCGCCGCGATAGTCCGAGCCCGCCCGCTCCCGGACCCGGGCTCGCAGCGCGTCGAGGCTCCGCTGGGCCGCGGCCTGCTTGGCCTCGGCGTCGGTGACGGCCTGCTCGGCCTGTTGGAGCCGCAGCTGGGCCCCGTCGTACCGCTGGCTCAGCGCGTCGATGCGCTGGTTGTTCGCCTCGATCTGGCTCTGGAGCGCCTGGGCCTGGGCCTGCGCGTCGCTGATCGGGTCGGCGCCGGCGGGCGGCGCGCCCGGGGCCACCGCGAGGGCGCTGGTGATCGCGAGCGCGATGAGGCCAAAGCGGCGCATGTGGCGGGACACGGGGTCGGCACGCTACCGGGCTCGACCCGGCCCGGCCAAGTGGAGCCGCAACGCCCCGCCCGGGGCGGGCCGCAGCCTCCTCGCCATAGTGTCCGCTCGAGGAGGGGGACGACATGGCTGACGCCCTCAGCGGCGAGCGCCTCGTCGAGCTGGCCTGCGAGCGGACCGGGCTCGACGACTTCGGCGGTGACACGTTCCGGCTCGGCCTGGACCGCCTGGTCGACGGGCTCACCGCGGAGGCCCGCCTCAACGCGGTCGGTGAGGCGATGGCGCCCGAGGTGCTCCTGACCCACCTCGTGAACCGGCTCGAGATCACCGACTGGCACCGGCGTCACCCCGAGATCGGCGCCGCCGACGTCACCCCGCCGGTGGTGATGATCGGGATGGGGCGCACCGGCACGACGATCCTCCACGACCTGCTCGGCCAGGACCCCGCCAACCGGATCCCTCGAACCTGGGAGGTCGACCGGCCGTGCCCGCCGCCGGAGCGGGCCGCGGCGGACACCGACCCCCGGATCGCCGAGGTCCAGGCCCACATCGACGCCCTCGACCAGCTCCATCCCGAGTTCAAGACCATGCACCCCACCGGAGCCCGCCTCGGGCAGGAGTGCATCTGCATCACCGGCAGCGAGTTCGCCAGCCTCATCTTCCTCAGCCAGTTCAGCCTCCCCTCCTACCTGCGGTGGCTGACCCGGGAGGCCGACCTCGCCCCCGCGTACCGCTGGCACCGCCGGTTCCTGCAGCTGCTGCAGTGGCGCGACCCCGCCGAGCGCTGGGTGGTGAAGTCTGGGGCCCACCTGTGGGCGCTCCCCGCGCTGGTCGCCGAGTACCCGAACGCGACGATGATCCAGACCCACCGCGACCCGCTGCGCGTCATCGCGTCGATCTCGTCGCTGTTCGCCACCGTTCGGCGCACCGGGAGCAGCGACGTCACGATCGCCGCCGTGGCCCACGAGTGGACCGACAGCATCCTCGACGCGCTCGACCGCGCCGTCGACGCCCGCCAGGACGGCACGATCCCACCGGACCGGGTCGTGGACCTCGACTACGTCGCCTTCGTCGCCGACCCCCTGGCCGCCGTGCGCGACCTCTACGACCGCTGGGGCGTCGAGCTCACCCCCGCAACCGAGGGTCGCATGGGCGCCTTCCTCGCCGACCACGGCCAGAACCAGCACGGCGCCCATCGCTACTCCTGGGCCGACACCGGTCTGCCGGTCGACGAGATCCGCGAGCGGGCCCGTCGCTACCAGGAGTACTTCGACGTCACCCCCGAGCCGGTGCCGTGAACCGCTCCGGCGTCGTCGCCGAGCCGCGCTGAGCCACGGGCCGGGCCGAGGCATCGGCCTGGGCGACCGACGCGTGGCGCGTAACGGATCAGCTCGCGCCGGGCTCCGCGGGCACGCCCAGCGGCGAGCCGTCGGCCAGGCTGGCCCGCGTCCGCTCGTCGAGCGGCGTGTGGAAGGTGGCGTGGAAGCGGTTCACGACGTTCGCCACGCCGATCGTGCAGCACAGCTCCATGAGCTGCGGGAGCGTGAAGTAGCGCCGGAGCTCGGCGTAGCGGTCGTCGTCGATCGCGTCGCCGCGCGTGAGCAGCCGGGCGTACTCGACCACGGCCCGCTCGACGGGCGAGAGCGACCCGTCGGGCGGCTCGGGCTCGCCGACGGCGGCGAGCTGGGCCTCGCTGAGTCCGACGCTCCGACCGAGCGCCCGGTGGGTGGGCACTCAGTAGTGGCAGCGGTTCTCGGTCGACGCGGTCAGGTACGCGAGCTCCCGGAGGGGCGGGTCGATCGACGAGCCCCAGTAGGCCGCGGCGCTGAAGCGCATGAACCCGTCGAGGATCGCGGGGTGGTTGGCGAGGGCCCGGATGACGTTGAAGTCCGCACCGGTTGCGGCCAGGCCCTGGAGCAGCGCGCGCGTCTTGGGGTCGACGTGCTCGTCGTCGGGGCCGACGAGCGGGATCCTCGTCATCGTCCTCCTCCGCCGGGGCCGATGGTACGGGAGGCGCCCGCCGCCTCAGGCCCGATCGACGCGCTCGAGGTGCTGGAGCTCGACCATCAGGGGGAGCAAGAACCCGATGTAGGCGCTGGTCAGGATGTAGTCCGAAGCGGGACCCGGGGTCCGGCGGGACGCCACGTCGATGACTCGGACGCGAGGGTCCTGCCGCTGGCGTCGCTTCGCCCGCTCGACCGTCGCCTCGAGCTCGGCTCGGGTGTCGACCTGCAGCCCGAAGTGGTCGAGGGGCGGCGCCACGACGTACGGGTCGGCCGGGAGCAGGT
The DNA here is from genome assembly GCA_035948415.1 of Acidimicrobiia bacterium. Classification (NCBI taxonomy): domain Bacteria; kingdom Bacillati; phylum Actinomycetota; class Acidimicrobiia; species Acidimicrobiia bacterium. The sequence continues at coordinate 25,248 of DASZJD010000003.1, forward strand.
AGATGAACTGCGCGAAGACGCCGGTGTAGAGGATGAGGGGGTTCCCCGACTCGCCGGTGTTGTCGCCCTCGGTCCAGCCGAACACGTCGCCGTAGAAGGCGAGGATCTCGGCCCGTCCGGCGTCGTCGAGGACCGCCGGGTCGAGGCTGAGCGCCACGTGGTTCAGCCGCGCCGGTCGAGCGGCGTCGCTCACGACGCCGCTCCCGGCCGGACGAGCACCTTGGCCGCGCGCTCGCCGCGGGCCAGGAGCTGCATCGCGGGCAGCAGCCCGTCGAGCCCGATGTCGGTCGGCTCGACGAGCAGGTCGACGGGCAGGCGGCCGGACGCCAGCATCTCGAGGGCGGGAGCCCATCCGTCGGCGTCGTAGTTGTACGCGCCGATCGCGGTGAGCTCGAGCACGATCATCCGGTTGTGGTTCACACGGGGCCAGTCGTGGCCGGTCCCCACGAACACCAGCGTGCCGGCGCAGTCGAGGTGGTCCAAGGCCGCCGCCGCCGCGCCGGGTCGCCCCGAGCACTCGAACGCGACCGTGAACGGGTGCTCCGCGGTGCGGCCGATCGGGACCGGGGGCAGGTCCTCCGGGGTGAGCGTCCGCGTGGCGCCGACCTCGAGCGCGCGCCGGCGCCGCACCGCGGCGGGCTCGGAGACCGTCACGTCATCCACGCCCAGGCTCCGGAGCACCGCGGTGATGAGGAGGCCGACCGGCCCGGCGCCCGTCACGAGCACCCGGTCGGCGTCGGTCACGCCGGCGAGGTGCGCCGCGTGGAGGGCGATCGCGGTCGGCTCGGTGAGCGCCGCGGCGCGAAGCGTGAGTCCCTCGGGCACCCGGAGCAGCCGGCTGGCCTGGGCCCGCACGAACCGGCAGAACGCCCCGTTGAACCCGAGGTAGTCGGGGGCGGGCCTGCGCAGGCACACCGACGGGCGCCCTCGACGGCAGGGCCGACACTGCCCGCAGCCGGGCTCCGGTCCGGCGACGACCGGCGTCCCGAGCGCCCAGCCGTCGACGTGCTCGCCGACGGCGGCGACGGTGCCCGCCCACTCGTGGCCGAGCACCGCGCCCGGTCGGGCGTACTGCTCGAGGACGAGGTGCAGGTCGGTGCCGCAGATCCCGCAGTGCGACACCTCGACGAGCACGTCGTCCGGTCCGATCGGCGGCACCGGGACGGGGCGGACCTCCAGGTTGCCCTGCCCGACGTAGACCGCGGCCGGCATGATGTCGGGAGGCATGCGGAGCGGAGCGTAGGGCGACCGCCCGGCGCGTGCCGACGAGTCGGCGCCGCACGGGGTCACACGACGATGGCGGCGGCGACCACGGCGACCGTCGCGGCGAGGACGACGATGTCGCCTCGGCGGGGGAAGGAGGACGCGGCCCGGGCGCTCACCCCGCCCCGAGCGTCGATGGCGTCGGCGAGGTCCCGGGCCCGCCGCAGCGCCACCACCACCGCGGTGCCGAGCACACCCTGGATCTCACGGGCGGCGGCGCGGACGCGGTCGCGGGAGAGCGTGCGGTCCCGGCGGGGCGGCCGGCGAAGCCGTGTCACGGCGACGAGGGTCCGGATCTCGTCGACGAGCAGCGGCAGCGACCGGATGGCGAGCCCGACGGCGACCACCCACTCGTCGACCGGCACCCGCAGTCGTCGGAGCGGCGCCGCCAGCGTCGCCAGCGCCGGCGCCACCTCGCCGAGGGGGGTGGTCCAGCCGACGAGCAGCGCCGCCGAGAGGAGCACGACGGCGAGCCCGGTGAAGAGGAGGAAGTCCTCGAGGCCGCCGAGGCTGAGGGCGAGGGTGCCCACGTGGACCAGCGGCGGCCGGCCGGCGCGCAGCGTGAGCAGGGCGTTGACGCCGAGCAGCACGAAGACCCACCGCGGGAGGCGAGGGACGGCGCCCGCGGGCACGCGCGCTGCGAGCGCCCCGACGGCCACGAAGGCCGCCGCGACCACGAGGGACGTCCACGACGGGCGGACCGAGACCAGCACCGCCAGCGCCACGACGACGAGGAGCTTCGTGCCGGCCCAGAGCCGGTGCACGGGCGAGTGGCCCGGCAGGAGTCGCAGGACGATCAGCTCCGGTCGGCGCCGTCGCCGGGTGGCGGGACCGGCGCCCGCGTCGACGGTCATCGCCGGGCCCGCTGGTCGCGGCGTGGACCGAGGTGGACCACCCGCCCGTGCTCGAGCTCGAGCACTCGCTCGACGAGGTCGTCGGGCAGGTCGGGGTCGTGCGACACGACCACCACCGTGACGCCCGACGCGCGGAGACGGACGAGCAGCGCGCCCAGCGACTCGCGGCCGGCGTCGTCGAGTCCGGCGAACGGCTCGTCGAGGACGAGCACGCGAGGGTGGCGCGCGAGCATCCCAGCGAGGGCGACGCGGCGGGTCTCGCCCCCGCTCAGCTCGTCGACCCGGCGGGTCGCGAAGGCCGCCGGATCGAGGCCGACCGCCTCGAGGGCGGCGGCGACGGTCGCGGGATCGGCGCCCGAGGCGGCCGAGACGTCGGCGCCGACCGTGGATCGGAGGAGCTGCAGGCGGGCGTGCTGGAGCGCCAGCGCGACCTGACCGGTGCACGCTTGGAGGGGTCGACCGCCGAGCCGCGCCGCGCCGTCGGTGGGCTCGATGAGCCCGGCGAGGATCCACGCCAGGGTGGACTTGCCCGAGCCGTTGCGCCCGAGCACGAGCAGGCCCTCGCCCGCGCCGAGCTCGAGGTCGACGTCCCGGAGGGCACGAACGACCCACGGCGTCCCGCGGGCGTACTCGTGACCGACGCCGCGCAGCGACAGGACCGGCTCGGCCGTGGTGGGGTGACGGCGCGCGGCTCCGTCCGTGACGCGTGCGCGGCTCGGCGCCGCCGGTGGCTCGGGCCCGACCACGAGTCGACCGGCGTCGAGCGCCAGCACCTGGTCGGCGGCGCGGCACTCGGCGCGCCGGTGCGTCACGTGCACGACGGTCACGCCGTCGGCCGTCGTGAGGTCGCGGAGCAGCTCGACGAGCGTCTCCCGGCCCTCGGGATCGACCATCGCGGTCGACTCGTCGGAGACGAGCAGCCGCGGCCCTCGAGCCAGCGCCGCGCCGATCGCCAGCCGTTGCAGCTCACCGCCCGACAGCGTCGACGTGTCACGGTCGGCGAGGTCCCCCAGCCCGACCCGGTCGAGGATGCCCTCGACGTCGACGGCGGCGTCGACCGGCACGCCCCACACGACGTCGTCGCGCACGCGGACCCCGAGCACCTGCGCCTCGGGACGCTGGAACACGATGGCGCTGCCGTGGCGGCGACCGAGGCCGACCGGCCCGGGCCGCGCGACGGCGCCGCCGGTCGGCGGACGCCCGACCAGGATCCGCGCCAGCGTCGACTTGCCCGCTCCGTTCGGCCCCACCAGGGCGAGAAAGGCCCCCGTGGGCGCGGTCAGCGACACGCCGTGCACCGCGGGCGCGCGGGCGCCGTACCGGTACTCCACGTCGCGCAGCTCGACCGGGACGGGGTCGGGCCGCCCTCCGGCCTCGGCCGGGTCGGGGGGCGCGTCGCCGCTCGGCTCGCCGACGGCGGCGCGCACGCGTCGGAGCGTCGGGTGGGCGATGAGCCACGCCAGCGCGACGCTGCCGGCGGTGGCGCCGAGCAGCGCCACCGAGACGCTCGCCCACCAGTCGCGCGTCGCCCAGCGCACCACCTCGTCCCCGGCGCGGGCCAGCCCGACGACGCCGAGGTCGCGCAGGGTCTGGCTCGTGCCGCGCCACGAGTTCGTCACCTGGACCAGGGCCAGCCGGCGCAGGTCGGCGAGCACGAAGAGGGCGCCCGTGGCGAGCGCGGCCGCCGGCGGCCAGAGCACGACGACGCCGACCTCCACCGTTCGCGCCAGGCCCCAGGAGCGACGCGCCGACGCGCCGACGACCGCGCCCACCGCCGCACACCCGACGATCGAGGGCACGAGGCCGGCGCCGGCGATCAGGAAGCCGATCGCGCTGGCCGCCGCCGCGCCGGCGATGACGGCGCGGAGGCGGTGCCGGACGGCGACGGTTGCCATCGGCACCACCGCCGCCGCCACCAGGATCGTCGCGAGCGGCAGCACGTGCCCGAGCAGGCAGAGCACGAGCGAGAGGTCGGCGAGCACCACCGCCTCGGCGAGCTCGTCGGCGCGGAGGCGCCCGCCGCGGCGACGCCGCGGCGAGGTGCTCACCGGCGGCTCGTGCATCCGCGCAGCCTTCCACGACGAGGCGTCGAGTCGGGACGCGGGCGGACGCCTTGGCCCGCCGCTCTCAGCGACGTCTCAGGGCGCGCGTCGGAGACTGCGTGCGTGCCCTGGCGGTCGGCACGAGTTCTCCTCGATGCCCCCCGCGTGCGGACCGTCGAGGGCACGCCACCCGCGGCGCCCGAGGATCGGACCGATCAGGGCGCCACCCCCAGCTCTCGGGCCCAGCGCAGGTTCTGGCGGGCCGAGCCCACGTGGGCGATGTGGACGACATGGCCCTCGCCCTGGCCGGGGTCGCCGTAGGTGATGGGGCCGCCACCGTCCGCCTCCGCGTCGCGGGCCAGACGGTCGAGGTCCTGCCAGTAAGCGATCTCGGCGTCGGTGGGGGTGAAGATCTCGTGCACGAGCGGGACGTGCACCGCGTCGCCGAGCATCATCCCGTAGTAGCCGAGGTCGCGCAGCTGGGTCGCCCAGGCCCGGAGGCCGGCCAGGTCCTCGCGCCCGCCACCCCACATCCCGCTGATCGGGTAGCGGATCCCGGCCGCGCGCGCGTCGACGAGGACCTTCGAGCGGAGGAAGAGGGTCTCGCGCCCCTCCGGTGTCCACCGGTAGCCGAGCGCCTGATGGATGTCCCCGAAACGCGACACGGCTCCTCCCATGTACGCGACCCGTGGGGAGGCGACGGCGATGTCGTAGGCGCAGCGGATCGCCGACGCGGTCTCGAGGACCGGGTAGATCGCGATCGAGCCGAGCGCGAGCTCGTGCTCGACCTCCATGCAGGTCAGGAGGGCGTCGGCGGCGTGGATGTCGGCCGGGCCGTGGACCTTCGGGACCAGGACCCCGGTGAGCGACGGGCCCACGACGGCCCGCAGGTCCTTGAGGGTCTGGCCGGTCGCCGGCGGCTGGACGCGGGCGAACACCGCCGGCCGGCGGCCGTCGCCGGGGAGCTGGTCGAGGAAGCCGCGCGCCACCACGCGGGCCTCCTCGCGGGCGGGCTCGGGGAACGGGGTCCGCGGCTCCTCGAGGTCGATGACGATCGAGTCGGCCCCCGACGACACGGCGCTCGACAGCGCCGCCGACTGGTCGCCGCGGACGAACAACACCGAACGCAGTGGGCGAGCCGACTCCTTCCGCACGCGGGCCCCGATCAGCCCGGCTCGGCCGCGAGCAGCGCCGCCGCCGACTCCTCGCACACCGTCCCGCCGAAGAACGAGGGGTTCCGGGTGGCGTGGAGACGCACCGGGTTCACGAACGTGAGCTGCCGGAACTCGTCGGCGGTGAGCAGCCCGCGCTCCACGAGCCCGAACGCCTCCGCCACGGGCTCGGTCATGTCGGGCACGTCCCAATGGGAGATGTCGGATCCCAGGACCGGGCGTAGCCGGGCGCCGAGCGGGTTGACGTCGTCCCGGAAGGCCCACGCCACGAGCGGGTCGTCGGCCTCGCACCCGAAGTAGAAGTGCGGCTCGAAGAGCGCCCGGAGGTCGGCGGGCTCGTCGATCGCGCAGGCGGCGAACTCGTCGACCTCGGCGGGGCGGGCCGCCGGACGACCGAAGTAGTCGCGGAGGCGATCGAGGCGCGCCCGGACGGTGTCGTCGCCGTAGACGGCGAAGTAGCGGAGGAGCTCGTCGACGTCGAGGCGGTCGGGGTCGAGCCCGCCGATGGCGTCACGGTTCCGCTTCTCCCAGTGGCCGACCAGCCCCGCGAACAGCGCGCACGCCCACGCCACGCCCCCTTCGAGGAAGCCGACCCGCAGGGTGGGGAACCGTCGGGTCACGCCGCCGAGGAACAGCGACTTGCAGAGCGACTCGTGCGCGGCGGCGAGGCCGTTGACGTGGTTGTACACGTAGTTCGAGATCGACCGGGTGACGCGGTGGTGCTGGAGGGAGCTGTGGAACACGGGCGCGACGCCGAGCTCGACGCATCGGGCCCAGAACGGGTCGTAGTCGTACGGGCTGTCGAGGCCGAACATGTCGAGCCGGTACGAATCACGCCCGACCGACCGGCGGGCATAGCCGGCGATGAGCGCCGACTTCATGCCGAGGTTCCCGACCGCGTACTCGAGCTCTGCGATCGCCTGCTGAGGCGTGTTCATCGGGACGAGGGCCCCGACGGTGCAGCGGTCGCGGTACGGCGCGAACCGGCGGGCGTGAGACCGGTTGGCGGCGCGGCACAGCGCGGAGGAGAGCTCCTCGTCCGTCTCTTCGAAGAAGGCGAGGGTCATCGACGGGTACAGGATCGTGAAGTCGATGCCGAGCTCGTCGAGCCGCTCGTACAGCAGCGCGGGGAGGTGGGCGGTCGCCCGGTCCCGGGCGTCGTGGGTGGGCCAGCCCCACCAGGAGGGCATCGCCCGCCACTCGCGACGCACGGCGGGGTCAGCGCGGTCGCTGAGGTTCGAAGCCGTGTCGGTCGGCGCGACGCGGCCGGCGCGGAACCGGTCGCGGAGGGCGGCGCCGCCGAAGTCCTCGAGCGCGGCGATGAGCTCGTCGTCGAGGATCGGGCCGATCTCCACGAAGTGGCCGTCGGCGTCGATGATGGGGTGCCCGACCGTCGCCCGCACCGACGCGGCTGGGATCGAGGTGGTCGTCGTCATGGCTCCTCGCCGGTCCCGGGCGGCCATTCAACCGCGTTTGGGCGGGCGCGGGCGACGGGCGCGACTCAGCGACCGGTGGGCGCGCGGGGCAGGAGGCGCCGCGCGTGCTCCACCAGGCGCCGACGGGTGGGGCGGTCGAGCCGATGCCACACGTAGAGGAGGGCGGCGGCGCCGAACACGAGCCCGAGGAGCGCCTGGCCGACGCCCCCGAGGATCCCCGAGCCGACGACGAAGCCGAAGAAGGCCAAGGCGGCGACGAACACCAGAATCAGCCCGCGCGCGGCGGCAGGGACGTGCGCGTCCACGGGAGGGAGCGTACGGCCCGGCGCGGCGCGCGGGAGCTCGGCCGAGCCGGGCTACTCGTGCGCGCCGCGACCGCGGCCGCGCTCGCCGGCGTCGAGGAGCCGAGCGATCTCCGCGACCTCGGACCGGACGGCGTCCGCGAACCAGCGACCGGCGACCAGGTCGTGCAGCCGGCCCAGGACGCCGAGGCCCAGGTCCAGCTCCTCGACGTGATGGATCCGGACCCCGCCGTCGACGTCCTCGATGTCGAACCAAGCGTGGAGCGCGCGCGGCACGCCGTGCTCGAGGGTGACGTCGATCCGGCGCGGCTCGTCCCAGTGGTAGCGGGTGATGACCGAGCCCGGCAGTCGGCCGAGGAAGCGGCCGTCCTCGCGGGCGATCATGCCGTCGGGGACATTGCCGAGCTTGGTGACCCAGACCATCTTCGTGTCGGCCTTCGTGTACTGGGCCGGGTCCAGGACGAAGTCGAAGGCCTCTTGGGCTGACACGCCCTGGACGAACGCTGTTCCCTCACCGCGGATCACCAGCCACCTCCTCGGCGATTGCACCGTCGTAGCAGGCGCGACAGCCGGCGGCGGCCTCGAACGGCGCGTGGCGTGGCGCTCGACCCGCAGGGCCAGGGTCGGCGCGGCGGCGGGCTCAGGACCGAGGGCGGGGCGGCATCACCAGCACCGTGCCCTGCGCCGCGCACACCAGCCGTCCGTCGTTCCGCACCTCGATTCGAACTACCGCGGTGCGGCTCGAGAGCGAGGCGATCTCCGCCGTCGCCGCCAGCGTCCCGGCGGTGACCGGCGCCAGGTAGTTCAGCTTGAACTCCGTGGTCGCGGCCCACGCGCCGCGGGGGATCACCGGGTAGCAGACGGTTCCGAGCACGTGGTCGCAGAGCGCGGCGATGACACCGCCGTGCAGGTTGCCGAACGGCGTCTTCAGCTCGTCGCGGACGTCGAGCTCGGCCCGCAGGGTCCCGGGGCCCACCTCGGCGTGACGGATCCCGAGGTAGCCCGGGAGGCCACCGACGTTGTCCGGGAGGTTGCCGAGCGACGCCGCCACCGCGGGGTCGAACTGCTCGAACGTGGGTCGTTCACTCACGCAGGGATCATGGCCCATCGTCCGACCGCGTGAGCTGCGCTCGCCGGTACGCTCGACCGGTGACGCGCGTCGAAGCAACGCCGCGTCGCCGCCCGGCGCGGCGTGGGCCCGCGCCAGTCGTGGCCACGATCCGCCGCCGGTGCGAGCCTCGGGCGTGGGACCGGTGGACGCGCGACCGCGAGAGGCGGTGAGGTTCGGTGGAGGTCCTCGATGGTGACGGCCTGCCGATCTACACCTGGGCGCCCCGGCTGGAGGCGGGCGCCCTCGCCCAGGCCCGGCACTGCTCGTCCCTGTCGGTCGCCTACCACCACGTCGCGGTCATGGCGGACGGACACCAGGGCTACGGCGTGCCCATCGGCGCCGTGCTCGCCCTCGACGATGCGGTCGCCCCCTACGCCGTCGGCAACGACATCGGATGCGGGGTCGCCGCCGTTCCCACGACGGTGGGACGCGCGGCCCTGCTCGCGGTCGATCCTCGGGCGGACCGCTCAGCCCGCGACACCGTGATGCGCTCCATCCAGGGCTCGGTGCCCGCCGGCGCCGCCGCGCACCGTGACCCGGGCCGACACGACGACGTCGAGCACCTGCTCGAGTCGGCGTTCGAGGCGCTCGACGACGCCGCGGCGGCGTCGAAGCTTCGACTGACGAGGTCGGCGGCGTCCGACGCCGGCGGCCGGGACCTGACCCGGTCGGCCTTCTTCGACCGCGGCCGAGCCCAGGCGGGGACCCTCGGGTCGGGCAACCACTTCATCGAGCTGCTCGCCGATCCGGAGGAGCGGGTCTGGATCATGCTGCACTCCGGGTCTCGCGGGATCGGGAGCCTGGTGTGCGCCAACTTCCACCGCATGGCGCGAGCGGCCTGCCTGCAGGCCGGCGTCGCGCTGGCGGATCCCGGCCTGGCGTTCCTCCCCGTCGGGGCAGGAGACGACCGCTGGGCGCGGGTCGGTCACGCCTACGAGCGGGCCCTCGGCGCCGCCCTCCGGTACGCCGAGCGCAATCGGCAACGCATGCTCGAGGTCGTCGCCGCGATCCTCGAGCGCCGGTTTCCTCGGAGCGTGCGCTGGGACGAGGCGATCAACATCCACCACAACGACGCGACTCGGGAGCGCCACTTCGGCCGCGAGGTGTGGGTGCACCGCAAGGGGGCCGTCAAGGCCGCGGCCGGCGACCCGACCATCATCCCCGGCTCGATGGGGACGGGCTCGTACCTGGGACGCGGGCTGGGCAACCCGGACTCGTTCGCGTCGTGCAGCCACGGCGCGGGACGGTCGCTCAGCCGAGGCCAAGCCCGCCGTCAGCTGTCGCTGCGCGACGAGCTCGGCCGGGTCGCCGCGGCCGGCGGCAAGGTCTTCACGGCCTACGAGGAGGGAGTCCTCGACGAGATGCCGAGCGCGTACAAGGACCTCGACGCCGTGATGGCGGCCCAGGCCGACTTGGTGGAGCCGGTGCAGCGCCTCACGCCGCTCGCGACCTACAAGGGCGCCGACCCGCCGCGCCGAGGAGCGGGCCGAACCCGCCGGCGGTGAGTCGCGCACGCGACGCGATCCCCACCGGTGTCGGATCGGTCGCGCGCCGCCGAGGGCGTCGGCGTCGACGGTTGCCGTCCCGTCGCGTACCAGACCGCGCACCTCGTCGCCTGGGACGGGAAGATCGCCCGCTGGACCGAGCACCCGGGCAGCATGCGCGAGTTCGAGGCGGCTTGGGGCCCCCGGTAGGGCACGGCCTCCGACCGCCCCCTACGACGGCGGCGGCGGCAGGTCCCTCGGCGCCGGGAGCCCGCAGGCCTGCGCGGCGGCGCGGAACACGGCGAGCTGCTGAGCCGTGGGTGGGCCCGACGGCGGGTCCTTCGGCGGGGGCTGGACCCCGTGCTGGGCGAGGCAGGTGCGCTGGGCGTCCGTGAGTTGCACCTGGTGCGGCGCGCCGCTCGGTGCGGGCAGGCCGCAGGCCTGCGCCGCGGCCTTGAACGCGGCGCGCTGCTGGGCGGTCGGCGGGGCCAGCCGCTGCCCGGGGGTCGGCAGCGACACACCGTGCTGGGCCAGGCACGTGCGCTGGGCGTCGGTCAGACGCGGTGGACGGGGCCCGGCGGGATCGGTGCCCGAGCCCGTCTGGGCCGACGCCAGCGGCGCGAGCGTGACCACGAGCGCCGGGATGGCCACGAGCCCCGCGAGGTATCGCCCGACGCGGGCGCTCAGGACTGCAGGTGACGAGCGATGGGTGAGCATGGCGGCGCGTCCTCTCCTGGTGGCGGGTGCGATGCACCATGCGACAGGCGACCTGAACCTCGGGTAAGAGCACGCCGCACCGCTTCGCAGGCGCTCAGGTTGTGCGGCTCGGCCCCGAGCCGTGGCCGCGATGTGCCTAGCGCCAGAGCGAGCGGAGCGCGGCGTCGACGTCGAGGCCGACCGGCGCGCCCTGGCCGGGAGCGACGTCGCTCGGGGCCGGCCGCGGCCCGTGCTCTGCGCAGTCGAAGAGCCGACGGGCCTCGCTCGGCAGGAACCGCGTGAGCTGCGCGTAGTGGTGCGCGTCGTCGACGCCGGATCGACGGTGGAAGTAGCGCAGCGGGAAGTAGACGTGGAGGTGGTCGCGGGCCCGTGTCAGTGCGACGTAGAACAGCCGCCGCTCCTCTTCGATCTCGTCCGGGTCTCGAGTGGCCAGGTCGGACGGGAACATGCCGTCGGCAGCGTGGATGATGTGCACGGCGTCCCACTCGCCGCCCTTGGCCGAGTGCACCGTCGACAGCACGAGGTAGTCCTCGTCGAGGGCCGGCGGCCCGGCCAGGTCGCCGGTCGCGGCGGGCGGGTCGAGGGTCAGCTCCGCCACGAGCTGGCTCCGCGTCCGATACGCGGCGGCGAGGTGCTCGAGCTCCTCGAGGTCGCGCAGGCGGGCCTCGGCGCGCTCGTACCGACGCCGAAGGAGCGGGTCGAGCGCGGGTCGGAGCGCCCGGATCTGCAGGGTCGGCTCCGGGTCGCCGTCGGCGCAGGCGGTCAACCCGTCGGCGAGGGCCGCGAGCTCCCCCTGCGCCGACTTCGGCGCGCGCGGGGCCGCCCGCCGGAGACGTTCGGCCGCCGTCGCCGCGTCGTCCGAGTGGGGACGGACGCCGAGGGTCGCGAGCAGGCGCCGGGCGTGGCCGGGCCCGACCCCGTCGGCGAGGCGCAGGGCCCGGAACCACGCCAGCTCGTCGTACGGGTTGTCCAGGACACGGAGGAGCGCCAGCAGGTCCTTGATGTGCGCCGCCTCGAGGAAGCGGAGACCGCCGTACTTGACGAACGGGACGTTTCGACGGCCGAGCTCGAGCTCGACGACGGCGCTGTGGTGGGCGGCGCGGAACAGCACCGCCTGGTTCCGGAGCCCGATCCCCTCCTCGTAGTGCGCCAGGACCGTGTCGACCACCGCGGCAGCCTGCGCCTGCTCGTCGGCGCACGTGACGAGTCGAGGCCGGCGCGCGTCGGGTCGACGCGACCACAGCTGCTTGTCGAAGCGCGCTGACGCTGCCGCGATCACGGCGTTGGCGACCGCGAGCACCGACGGGGTGGAGCGATAGTTCTCTTCCAAGGCGATGACCGACGCGCCCGGGTATTGGCTCGGGAAGGCCAGGATGTTCTGCACCGTCGCGGCGCGAAACGAATAGATCGCTTGCGCATCGTCGCCGACGACCATCACGCCATGGGCATCGCGCGCCATGGCTCGGACGATGCCCGCCTGGAGGGCGTTCGTGTCCTGGTACTCGTCGACGAGCACGTGGTCGAAGAGCTGGCGGAGGACGGGCCCGACGCTCGAGTGGGCCACGGCCGCGGCCCAGAACAGCAGCAGGTCGTCGAAGTCGAGGAGCTGCTGCGCCCGCTTCCGCTCGACGTACTCGTTGAAGACCTGCCCGATCGTCGCCGCGTCGCCGGCGCACCACGGGAACGTCCGCTCGAGCACCTCGCGCAGTGGCCGCTGCATGTTGGCGACCCGCGAGTAGATCGCCAGGAGCGTGTCCTGGCGCGGGAACCGCCCCGAGCCGTGGGCCGCGCTGCGCTCGCTGCGCACGAGCCCCATGAGATCGGCGGCGTCGCCCGGATCCAGCACGCTGAACTCGGAGCCGAGACCGACCGCGGCGCCGTGCACGCGCAGGATCCGGTGCCCGACGGCGTGGAACGTCCCGCCCCACACCCGCTGGGCCGAGGCCGGGTCGGCGGAGCGGGCGGCGCGGCGCAGCATCTCGGCGGCGGCGCGGCGCGTGAACGTGAGCAACAAGATCCGCTCCGGCGGGACCCCGCGACGCAAGAGGGTGGCGACCCGGGCCGCCAGGGTCTTGGTCTTGCCGGTGCCGGCTCCGGCCACGACGAGCAGGGCTCCGTCGCCGTGCTCGACCACCGAGCGCTGCGCCCGGTTCAGCTCCTCGGCGGTGGCGGCGAGCACGCCGACAGCGTATACGAACGTACGTTCGGCCTTGCGGCGCCGACGGGTCGGGCTGCGGCCAAGATCACCGGGTGCCGATCGAGCGGAGGCGGCGGGCACGACAGGCCGGCGTCGGCCTCGTGCTCCTCGGGTGCCTGATGGGCGTCACCGGGGGTGGGGCCAGCGGGGCCGGCCCGGCCCGGCCCGATCCCTTCCGCCGCGTCGACGACGCGATGCGGAGACGCCTGCGTGATGAGCGTGGCGGCGCGCTGGTCATGGTGCACGACCGCACGCTCTTGCATCGACGCACCTTCGGCTCGTTCCGCACGACGACTCGTCTCCCGATCGCCTCCGCGAGCAAGTGGCTGACGGCCGCGACCCTGATGACGCTCGTCGACGACGGCCACGTCAGCCTCGACGAGCCGGTGTCCCGAGTCCTGACGGACTTCGGCGGTCCGAACGCTTCGATCACGATCCGCTCGCTGCTGTCCCACACTTCGGGTCTGCCCGACGCCGACTGTGTCGGTGACCCCCTGACGACGCTCGCCGGCTGCGTCCACGTGATCGCCCAGTCGACCCCGGCCCACCCTCCCGGCCACGTGTTCCACTACTCGAGCGTCGGGTACGAGGTGGCGGCCCGCGTGATCGAGGTCGCGACGGGGGAGCCGTTCGAGCGCGCCTTCGAGGACCGGATCGGAGCGCCGGTCGGGATGGTCCACACCCGGTTCGACGAGCTCGGCCGGGGGCGGACCCCCAACCCGGATCCCGCCGCCTCGGCGATCTCGACGGTCGACGACTGGACGCGCTACCTCGACATGGTCCTCCATCTCGGGCAGGCGAACGGCCGTCAGGTGCTCGCGCCCTCGTCGGTCCAAGACATCGAGGCCGACCAGGTGGCGGGCCTGGACACGCGCGCCGACGCCGCGGTCCAGATCACCAACATCCCCACCTACGGACTCGGCGTGTGGCGGGACGTCCCGGGGCCCATGGACAGCACTGTCGTCGCGAGCGGCAACGGCGCCCTCGGCTTCTACCCCTGGGTCGACCGCGACCACACCAACTTCGGGATCGTCGCCGTGGACGACGAGCGGGGCCCCGACGTCGCCGTGCCCGCGTCCCAGCGGATCGCTCGCTTGGCGTGGACGCTGGCGGCCGCCCTCGGCTGAGCGGGCGCACGAGCCCGACGGGGGCGGCACCGGGCGTGCTACACCTTCGGCCGGTGGCCGCCGTCCCAGGGCGGTGCAACGGAAGCCCGAGCGATAGGGGGAGCGAGGGTTCGTGCCGGCCTTCCTTGCGTTCGGACGCAAGCACCTGACGTACGTAGCGGCACTGGCCGTCGCCATCTTCCTCGGCGGCGTCATCGAGGAATCGTGGGCCGGCAACCCCGTCACCTTCGATTCCGTGCTCTTCTTCGTCGTCGTCGGCGTAACGCTGGGGTCGATCTACGCCGTGGCCGCCGCCGGGCTCGTCGTCACCTACACGACGTCCGGGATCTTCAACTTCGCCCAGGGCGCGATCGGCATGATGATGGCGTTCGTCTACTGGGAGTTCAAGGTCCACCTCGGCATCCAGACGCTCCTGGCGGTGGTGCTGACGGTGGTCATCGTGGCGCCGCTCGTCGGCGCGATCATCGAGCGGGCGTTCCGGCCCCTCGCGAACGCGTCCCTGGTCGCGCAGCTCGTCGCCACGATCGGGCTGATGCTGTTCTTCATCGGGCTGGCGTCGATCCTGTGGAACCCGGACACGCCGCGCAGCGTCGGAACCTTCTTCGGGACGGACGGCTTCAACGTCGGTCAGACGTTCGTGCCGTGGTACCGACTTATCACCATCATCGGCGGGCTCGGCATCGCGGTCCTCCTCCGCTTCGTGCTCTTCAACACGCGGCTCGGCATCGGCATGCGGGCCGTGGTCGACAACCGCGAGCTCGCGGCGCTGAACGGCGCCCGACCGGCCCGGATGTCGATGGTGTCGTGGGCGCTCGGGTCCTCGATGGCCGCGCTCGCCGGCATCTTCCTCGCCGAAGAGCTGAGCGCGCTGAGCGTCCAGACCTTGACGCTGCTCATCGTCGACGCCTTCGCGGCCGCGATCATCGGACGGCTCCGCAGCCTGCCGTGGACGTACGTGGGCGGGATTGTGATCGGGCTGGCGCTCTCCTTCCAGGAGAACTTCCTGAGCTGGGCCGGTCGGTGGAGCACCGCGTCGACGGCGATCCCGACGATCATCCTGTTCCTGGCCTTGCTGTTCCTGCCCCAAGCGCGGATCGAGGGACGTCGATCGAGGCTCGAGCTGGCGCCGCGCGTGCCGCGGATCCGCACGGCGGCCGGCGGCATGGTCGTGCTCTTCGTAGGCGTGGTCGTGGCGGCCGGCCTGCTCGACCGTCCCGACGTGCGGCGCCTCGCCCTGGCTCTCGCAACCGCCTTCATCATGCTCTCGCTCGTCCCGCTGACCGGGTGGGCGGGCCAGATCTCGCTCGCCCAGATCACCTTCGCCGGCGCGGGCGCGTTCGCCTTCGCCGAGTGGGGCCCCCAGCTCGGGACGACCGGCGGCTTGGTCGTCGCGGCCCTGTTCGCGGTCCCGTTCGGGCTGCTGATGGTGCTGCCGGCGCTGCGGCTCCAGGGTCTCTACCTGGCGTTGGCGTCGCTGGCCTTCGCGCGCATGGCCGAGTTCGTCTTCTTCGACCAGCCCGAGGTCTTCGGGCCCGGCGCCAAGCGAATCCGCTCGCTTCGGCTCTTCGGCTTCGACTTCGGCAAGCCGTTCAGCGTGTTCGGCCTCCACTTCGGCCAGGACGTCGGAACCCTGTTCTTCATCACCGTGGCCTTCGGCGGCATCGGCGTCTTCGTCGTCTGGCTGCGGCGCGGCGTCTTCGGACGCCGGCTGATCGCCATGCGCGACAGCCCGGCCGCGTGCGCGACGTTCGGCGTGAACCTCATTGCGACGAAGGTCATGGTATTCGCGGTCTCCGCCGCGATCGCCGGGTTCGCGGGCGCGCTGTACGGCGTGGTCCTCGGATCGGCGGGGACCATGGACTTCCAGATGCTCCCCGGGCTGGCGATCCCGCTCCTCCTCGTCGTGGGCGGCGTCGGGGTCGTGAGCGGTGCCTTGCTCGGCGGGTTCTTCTTCCAGGCCTTCACGTGGCTCACCGAGATCTTCCCCGGGGTCACGATCCTCACGTACTGGATGCGGGTCGGGCCCGGCGCCGCGGGCGTCGGCATCGCGTATCGCCCCGAAGGCATCATCCCCAGCGTCGGCGAGGACCTGCGGCGACGGCGGTCCAAGCCGCCGCCGGCCCCCGCACCCACGCCGGCCCCGGCCGTGCCCGCCGGGGAACCGAGCGCGGTGCCCGCGCCGGGCGCGTCTCGCTAGAGGATCGCCCCCGATTCCTTGAAGCGCACGAGGTCGTCCCAGGACAGGCCGAGCTCCAGGAGGACCTCCTCGGTGTGCTGGCCGTGCTCCGGGGCGCGGCGCAGTGCGGGCGGCGACTCGTCGAACTGAACCGGGTTCGCGACGAGGGCCACCGGGGTGCCGTCGTCGGCGACGACGGTCGGCAGGTACCCGTTGGCGACGACTTGTCGGTCGTCGTGCAGCTCTAAGGCCGTCTGCACGGGCGCCCACACGCCCTCGAGCGTGGCGAGCCGGTCCCGCCACACCGCCAGGGGCGCGGCGGCGAAGATGTCGGCGATCAGGCGGCGGCACTCCCGACGGTGCTCGAAGCGAGCGGCGGCGTCGACGAACCGCGGGTCGTCGACAAGCTCCGGGTGCCCGAGGTGCAGGCAGAAGTCGCGCCAGTACCGGTCCGATTCGAGCATCACGAGGCTCACGTAGCGCCCGTCCTCGGTGCGGTACAGGCCGACCAGTGGGTTCGGGAAGTCGCCGGCGTCGAAGCTCGGGGTCTCGACGTGCTCGAACAGCTTGGAGGCGACGACGTCCGGCGCCAGGTTCCACAGCGCGGTCGCGAGGAGCGAGACGTCCACCACCGGGGCGGTCCCGGTTCGCTCGCGCGCGAGCAGCGCCGCCGCGATCCCGCCCGCGATCGCCATGCCCCCCATCACGTCCCCGAACGCGGGTCGCTGACCGATCGGGGGCTCCACGCCGCGCGGGGTGAGGGCGGCGGCGATCCCGCCCCGGGCCCAGTAGGAGGCGCCGTCGTACCCGCCTCGGCCCGCATCGTCGCCGCGGGGGCCCTGGCCGCTGCCGCGCACGTAGACGATGGCTGGGTTGCGGGCCCGGATGTGCTCCACGTCGATCTGCAGCCGCGCCCGCGCGTCGGGCAGGAAGTTCGTGAGGAACACGTCGCTCGACTCGGCGATCCGGTAGAGCAGCTCCCGTCCGTCGCCACTGGCGAGGTCGATGCCGACGCTGCGCTTCCCCCGGTTCGGCTGCTCGATCATGTAGTTGAAGCCGCCGGCCGCGCCCGGCACGAGGCCCGAGCTGATGAGTCCCCGCTGCGGGTCACCCGTGACCGGGTGCTCGATCTTCACGACGTCCGCGCCCCAGTCGGCGAGGACGGCGCCGGCGGCGGGCACGAAGGTCCACGACGCGACTTCGAGCACGCGGACCCCGGACAAGATCTCGGTCATCGTTGCTCCTCTCGGCGGCAGCGAGTCTGGCATCGCCGCCGCGAGCGCCGCGCGGAGCTCGGCCCACCCTCTACCGTGCTCGCGTGGAAACAGGCCGCTTGAAGGCCGCGGCGGCGCCGGCCGACCGGAGCCCCCGACTGCCGTCGGTCACCGCCGACGGCCACCGGTGCCGATCCCCGATCGAGGTGGGCCGGTGA
Source organism: Acidimicrobiia bacterium (assembly GCA_035948415.1). Taxonomy (NCBI): domain Bacteria; kingdom Bacillati; phylum Actinomycetota; class Acidimicrobiia; species Acidimicrobiia bacterium. Next base: position 42,561 of record DASZJD010000003.1, read on the forward strand.
GCGCGCCGGAGCCGATGTTCGACCTCGGTGACCAGGTCGCGATCGTGACGGGCGGAGGCACTGGGATCGGGCGCGCCACCGCGCTGGTGCTCGCCGAGCACGGGGCCGACGTCGCGCTCGCCAGCCGCCGACGAGAGAACCTCGAGCGGGTCGCGGCCGAGGTCGAAGCGCTCGGCCGCCGGGCCCTCGTCGTCCCGACCGACGTCCGAGACCCAGCCGCGTGCACGGCGCTGGTCGACGAGGCCATCAGCGCCTTCGGGCGGCTCGACATCCTCGTCAACAACGCCGGGGGATCGAAGTCCCGACCGCTCGAAGCCTGGGACCTCGACGGGTGGCACAACTCGATCGACCTGAACCTGCGGAGCGTGTTCGTCCTCTCCCAAGCCGCGGCCCGGCCGATGACCGAGCGTGGCCGTGGAGCCATCGTCAACATCTCGTCGGGCGCGGCCGAGCGCGGGTTGCCGTTCGTCGCGCCCTACGGCGCGGCGAAGGCCGGGGTCGAGAACCTCACCGAGTCGTTCGCGGCCGCGCTCGCCCCGCACGGGATCCGGGTGAACTGCGTCGGGGTCGGCGCGATCAAGTCCGAGGGGTTCGTGCGGGCGATGGAGAGAATCGGGCAGGATCCCGACCAGGTCGGCGGGCGTTCCAACGGCTTCGGTCGGGCCGGCCGCCCCGAGGAGATCGCCTGGCCCATTCTCTTCCTCGTGTCGCGCGCCGCCAGCTTCCTGTCGGGCCAGACGATCTACGTGGGCGGACCGCCGGTAGTGCCCGGCTACGCCGCCCCGCCGGCCTAAGGCCGCGGCGTGGCGAAGCCGTCGACGGTGACGCCCGTCGCTCGGCCACCGTGGCGCTTGCCGAACCGGCGGTGCCGGTGAGGGCCGACCTGCTCGAGCGCGCGCGCGCCGGCCTCCCGCGCCGCCTCAACGCCGGCATCCTCCTCGGCGAGGGCGGCTGCTGCGTCCTCGGCTGGATGCTGCTCGTCGCCGGCTACCACGAGATCGCGCTGTTCGGGAACACGATCGGCGTCGTCGACCCTGCACGCGGCGGGCCCGCGCCGGAGGTCGTCGCCGAGGCGTACGAGATCCCGCTGGCAGACGTGCAGTCGCTCGCGCAGCTCAACGACAGGACCCCGAGCGCCGACCGGGTTGCCGCCGTCGCCGCGCGTCTCGACGAGCTCCTCGCCCGAGCGAGCGCCCACCCGTGACCGTCGTCGACGGCGGCGCGCTCGTCTGCGAGGCCCTTCGACGGCACGGCGTCACGCACGTCTTCGGGCTCGGGGGCGGTCACATCAACCCGACGTGGTGGGCCATCCAGGCCGCCCCCGAGATGACGCTCGTCGACGTCCGTCACGAGGCGGCGGCGACCTACGCCGCCGAGGGCTGGGCGCTGGCCACCCGCCAGCCGGGCGTGTGCCTGGTGACAGCGGCGCCGGGGATCACGAACTGCGTCACCGGGCTCGCCAACGCCCACGCGAACGGCGCTCCGGTCGTGTGCATCGCCGGTGCGGCCACTCAGCGCGGCCAGGACACGGGCGAGGTCGAATCGCTCGAGCAGCTCGAGCTGGTGCGGTCCGTGACGAAGTGGGCCCGCCGCGTCCACCACGCCGACCGTATCCCGGAGTACGTGGAGCTGGCCTTCCGCGCCGCCCGCAGCGGCAAGCCGGGGCCGGTGTACCTCGAGCTCGCCATCGACCTCGTCCACGCACGGATCGACGACGGCGCGGTCGACGTCCCCCCGCGCCTCGATCCGCAGACCGGTGGCGGTGCTGCCGCACCGGCGCTCGTGGATCGGGCGGCGGCGCTGCTCGCGGCGGCGCGGCGGCCGGCGCTCGTCGTCGGCAGCGGCGTGTGGTGGGCCGACGCGGACGCTGAGCTGCTCGAGTTCGTCGAGCACAGCGGCATCCCGGTCGTGACCCGCCAGGCCGCACGCGGGACGATCCCCGACGACCACCCCTTTTGCTTCGGGCAGGACTGGCAGAACCTCTGCTACCAGGCCGACGTCTTGCTCTGCGTCGGGAAGCAGCTCGACTACTTCTTCGGCTACGGCCGGTTCCCCAACCTCGACCACCTCATCCAGGTCGACGTCAACCCGCAAGAGATCGGTCGGAACCGCGTCCCGGTGAGCGCCGGGCTGGTCGGCGACGCCAAGGCCACCCTCCGGCAGCTGACCGAGAGCGTGAAGCCGCTGGCGACCGACGAGTGGGTCGCGCACCTGCGGGCCCAGGCCACCGCGATCGCCGCCAACCAGGCCGAGATGGCCCGGTCGCCGCAGGTGCCGATGCACCCGATGCGCCTCTGCGTGGAGCTGCGGGACCTGCTCGACCGCGACGCCACCGTCGTCGCCGACGGTGCCTTCAACATGATCTGGACGCGGGCGGCCTTCCCCGCCTACCAGCCCGGCCGGACGCCGAGCATGAGCAACTTCGGGAACATCGGCTACGGCGTCGGCTACGCGATCGCGGCGGCCTTGGCTCGACCGGGGTCACAGGTCGTGTGGGTGGTCGGGGACGGCTCGTTCGGGTTCCACGCCATGGAGCTGGACACCGCCTCCCGGTTCGGCCTGCCGATCGTGACCCTCATCATGAACAATCGGGGCTGGAGCGCCCAATGGGTGCCGCTCGGCGTGCGCCACTACGAGCGGCTCGCCGGCGGGTTCGACGGCGAGGGTGAGCTGATCGAGCGTCCCGAGGAGATCCGCCCTGCCCTCGAGCGGGCGCTCGCCTCGACCGCGCCCTACATCGTGAACGCGCTGGTCGAGCCGGCGGCCGAGTACTTCGGCGGGCGGTACCTGGGGCCCCCCGCGCCGCGACCGGACCAGCCCCCGTCGCCGAATCAGTAGGGGCGGTCGCCGACGACGCTGGCGCGCTCCACGATCCGGACGTCGGGCCAGTAGTCGGACACCGCGTAGTGCTGCACGACGCGGTTGTCCCAGAACGCGACGCCGTCCTTCGACCAGCGGAAGCGGCACTGGTACTCGATCGTGTCGGCCTGGCGGGACAGCAGGTCGATCAGGGCCGTGCTCTCCGCCTCGTCGAGGCCCACGATGTGGCTGACGAAGAAGCGGTTGACGAACAGCAGCCGGCGGCCGGTCTCGGGATGACGGCGGACGACGGGGTGCTTTACCGGCGGGTACTTCGCCCGCATCTCGTCCTTCGCCGAGTCCGCGATCACGTGCCCGAAGACGCGGGCGTAGTCGTGAACGGCGACGAGACCGTCGATTCGCTCTTTGACCTCCTCGTCGAGGCCCTCGTACGCGGCGTACATGTCCGCGAACAAGGTGTCCCCACCCGTCGCCGGCACCTCGATGGCGTGGAGGATCGCCCCCATCGACGGGCACTCCCGCCACGTCACGTCGTGGTGCCACCCGTTCTCGTATCCCCCGACGTCGGCCGACTTCGCGAAGCGCACCAGCTCCGGCTGCTCGGTGTTCGAGGCGATGAACGGATGGATCTCGAGCTCGCCGAACCGGCGAGCGAAGGCGACGTGCTGTACCGGTGTCAGCGTCTGGTCCCGGAAGAACAGGACCTTGTAGTCCAGCAACGCCTGGCGAAGCTCGGCGATGACCGCGTCGGGCAGCGCGGCCGTGAGATCGATCCCCGAGATGTCGGCGCCGAGGGTCGCACCGACCGGCTGGGCGTCGAAGGCGCTCCAGCGGAGCGCGGCGAGACGGGCGCGCTCCGCCGCGAGGTGCCCCACCGGCCCCACGACGACGTCGTAGGGGGCGAGGTGGATGCGAGCCGCTCGCGGACGGTCGCCCGCGTCATCGGCCGGGCCGCCGGGCTCGAGCGCGGTGGCTTCCGACATCGAACGCTCCTCAGCGAGGGGGCGGCGGGGCCAACGAAGGATGGCACACCGGGACGGCGGGGCCCCGCCTGCCGTGCCATTGTCGGGAAACTCCGTCTCTTGAGCCGGTGAGCAGCCCCCGCGCTCAGGCGCTGATCTCTGCGACCACGACGGCGACGTTGTCACGACCGCCCCGGGATAGGGCCAGCTCGACGAGCGCGTCGGCAGTCGCCTGGAGGTCCTCGGTCGACGCCATCAACGACGCGATCTCGTCGTTGGGCACCTCATTGGAGAGGCCGTCAGTGCACACGAGAAGGCGATCGCCTTCCACGGCAGGGTGGGCCGCACTGTCGAGCTCAACATCCGGCCCGACTCCGAGCGCTCGGGTGAGGATGCCGCGGTGAGGATGATCGACGGCCTCTTGTTCGCTCAGTTCCCCGCGCCGCACCAGCTCGGCAGTCACGCTGTGGTCGTCGGTCAGTTGCGTCAACGAGCCGTTGCGGAACACGCAGGCACGGCTGTCGCCAACGTTGACGACCACGAGGCTTCCGTCTCCGGTCAGGCCAGCCGCACAGACTGTTGTGCCCATGCCCTCCAACTCGGCACTCGCGCCAGCGCGGTCCCAGATCGCCCGGTTGGCTGCCCGCACCGCCGCTTGAAGCTCATCGAGCGACCGCCCGGTGAAGGCGGCCTGCACGAGCGCGACCGCGACCGTGGATGCGACCTCGCCTCCCGGATGACCTCCCATCCCGTCCGCGACCGCCACAAGGTGGTCATTGCTCACGGCGGCGTCTTCGTTGTTCTCGCGCACCCGGCCGATGTCGGTGTGGCTGACCGTCCTCAATCTCATCATCGATTCCTTCCCTGAGCGCTCATTGTCGATGGGTGTGAGCGACGTGGCCTCGATCGACAACAGACGTCGGGCGAGGTCGAGGGCCTTGTGCCGGTGCTCTGCATCGATGTCCACTCGCCTCGCCCAGGCATCTAGCTGATCGCACGAGGGATCACCAAGGAGTGCTGCGATGTCGGCGAGCGGCATGCCCGCCTCTCGCAGGGCGTCGATCAGCTGGGCGTCGCGCAACTGACCCGGGGAGTAGTACCGGTAGCCCGATGCCGAATCGACCGCCGCCGGGACGAGGAGTCCAGCGGTTGCGTAGCTCCGCAGGCGCTTCGATGACAGACCGGAGCGCTCCGAGAACTCCCCGATCGGCATGAGGTCGTCCACGCAATGCAGCATGAACCCTTCCCTTGGGTGAAGGTCAAGCGCCGCCGGACCAGATTGCCCGTCAACCACGTTCGATCGGCGGGTACACGCGCCAGAACGACAGGTGCTTGAGTCGCCGCGACGCGTCGGCACCCGTACCGAGTCGGCGATCTGGACAAAAGAAGCAGGACCGATCGGTGTCCCAGACCCGCGCCGACACAGGCGGCCCGCTCTGCCCCCGACTGCCCGGTGAGAGCGTTCGATCGTGGCCGAGCGGCCCTACGTGGAGGGGAAAGCAGGTGCCGAGTGGACCCTCAGGAGAGTCGAGGCGATCTCGTGCGGCGGAGCACTACCGGAGGCCGTGCGGTCAATCCAGCCGGTCGCTCGCAGCTCCTCGATGGTGGCCTTGCTGGTTTCGAACCACTGGGCGTTCGTCCAGCCTTCCTCTGCGAGCCTCTGCGCGTGGCGCCGCAGCAACTCTTCGTCCGAGACGTCGAGGAGCACGATGCGGAATCCGGCTCGTCGGAGTCTCCGTACGTATACGAGCGGCGTGTAGCTGTTGAACAGCAAGATGTCGTCGCTGATGGTCGCCGCGTGCAGCACCCGGGGAAGCAGCACGTGGTTCTTCGTGTCGAAGTCGCCCGGCCATGCGGCGCCATTGAGGCGTGCGAGCTCGTCGTCGCAGTCAACCGCATTCCGACGGTGGGATTCTCGAAGCAGTCGCGACACGGTCGTCTTCCCGAGCACGGTGCACCCGCGACGAGTGTCCTCATCACCGGCGAACCTAAGCCTGATGACTCCGGTGGCGGGAGGGAGATTTGGGTCCGCCCCAGAACGCCGGTTTGGTGACGACAACTACGCGCCCATTCCGACCGCCCGGTATGGCATCACGGCAGGCCTCGTGCGCGGCTAGAAATCTCCGAGCGGACACGACGCGCTGTACCGTCGCCCTGTGAGCAGCCTGCGAGTGCCCGGTGGGGTGGTGCACAAGCTTCCAGGAGACCTGCGCAACGCGCTGATCGCCAACACCACGGCACTCGATGCCTGGAAGGACATCACGCCTCTGGCCCGGAACGAGTTCATCTGCTGGGTCGAGGACGCCAAGCAGGAGATGACCCGAGAACGCCGCATTCGCCGGACCGAGGAGGAGCTGGAGGAAGGCCAGCGTCGGCCGTGCTGCTGGCCAGGGTGCAAGCACCGCGAGCGCACCGGCAGATAGCGGTCGCCTGCGTGCCAGCCATCGCCGGCTCTGTGGCTGCCTACGCGCGCGCTCGGACCCAGAACCGCTCGGAGGGGACCCGGATGGGTCGGCCGTGAAGGCGGAGCAGCGCGTCTTCGTGACGCTCGATCGAGAAGTCGCGGACACCCCACGGCACGTTGGTGAGGTACCAGGCGAGCGCGCCGATGTCGGCGAACACAGTCGTTGCCGTGCCGACTGCGGCCCGTTCAATGCGGAGGCCCGCTCGCTGGAGTTGCTCGACCGCGAGCTCGATGTGAAAGTCGTCGTCAAGGGGCTGCTCGAGTGCGAGGAGCTCGTGAAGCCGTTCCGCTCCCGACCCGGCCTGCTGCGTGACGAAGACGCCGCCGTCGCGCAACACCCGGCGGACTTCAACCGCTACGAAGGATTCGTGGCGGTTGACCACCAGGTCGAACGCCGCCTCCCGAAAGGCGAGTCGACCGCGGGGGTTGCGGGTCGCCTGATCGACATTGTCGATCGCGCCCTCGTCGTGCACGACCGCGATGCCAACAGGTCCGAGCCGAGCCGCGGCGACGGGAACGTTCGGAGGCCAGCTCTCGGTCGCCACCGTGAGAGCCGGGTGCCGCCGGCCGCTCAGCCACTCACCGCCCCCGGTTCCCATGTCGAGCATCGAAGCCGCTCGGCCCGCGTCGTCGTCGACGATTTGTTCAAACGACCATGGCGGCGGGTCGACAACGAGACGATCGCCGAGCACCGAGAGGTCCCAGCCGCGAAAGGGGATCTCACGGGCATCCCGGAGTAGCTGCGAGGCCGACGACGGCGCCATCAACCCGATCTTGGCCGAACGCGAGCAGCGACGCGGTCACCGCGACAGCCACGGCTGCCGAGTCGCCGTCGTGAGTGCCCCCGATCGCCGGATGCCCGGCACACGATCACGTGGCCCGCGTCTTGGAGGCTCTCGCGGTGGTGCGGCATTCGACCGTGGCGGTGGAGGCGTACGGTGGCCGCGTGACCAGGGGCGCGCGGTTCCGCATGGGACGGCTCGATCACGTCCACATCCGAGTGCCCGATCGAGCGCAGGCTGCTGCCTGGTACTCCGACCACCTGGGCTTCGAACCTGTCGAGCGGTTCGATTTCTGGGCCTCGGGCTTCGAGGGCGGACCGCTCCAGATCTCTGCGGACGGCGGACGCACGATGTTGGCGCTGTTCGAAGCCGGCGAGGGGCATCCGATGATCCCGCAACAGACGGGCGTCGCTTTCAGTGTCGACGCCGGTGTGTTCGCCGAGTTCGCACGATCGTTGCCGCGTGGAATTGACAGCCCGGCCGGACTGCCCCTGATGCCGAGCGACGTGATCGATTTCGACTTGTGCTGGGCCTACGACCTCGTCGATCCGTGGGGAAACCAGTACGAGTTGAACTGCTACGAGTACGACCAGGTCAGGGCGGACTTGATCGAGGCTGAAGGCATCACCCCCACGCGCTACTGGCCGCGGGATCTTTACCTCGAACGCGGCCGGCACCGCCGTTCTCCCACCGAGCCCCGCTCACTGCCACCCACCGACAACCCGAACCGTGCCGGGGCGACGGTGTCACCAGACGGCGGGTCAGGGTCACCGCTCGAGGAGCGGCGACCGTTGGCTGACAGCTAGTAGCCGCGCCGATCACAGGTAGTCGTGACGAGCGAGGTGTCGAGTCGCGAACCAACCGGGGATGGCCGGGACGTAGAAGTAGATGAGCTGGTTCGCGAGCGCGGTGGCGACCGCGATGTCCTCGCGGACGCCGAACGCGACGAGCACCGCGGAGAGGCCGACCGTCCCGACCGCGGTCCCGCCGCCGGGAATCGGAACGATCTGCGCGATCGTGATGACCCCGATGTTTGCCGCGAGGAGCGGCCAGAACGAGACATGCCCGCCGAAGGCGAGCAGGCACGCGACGAGGCACCACGTGGCCAGGAGCGTGGCCGCCACGTTGCCACCGAGGAGCAGCGCCACCTGCCGTGGCGATCGGAGCGCCAGCCAGATCGTGGACGCGGCGCGCACCACCGGCGGCATGACGGCTCGGCGGACGCGAGGGACACCGCCGATGATGGCCGCGGCCACGCCGATGGCCGCCCCCGTGTACAGCGTCAGCTCGACGAGGCCGGTGGTCGGCAGCAGCGACAGGTCCACGTGGGCGGGCTCGACGACCAGCGCCAGCGCGAACAAGAGGACCGCGGCGGCGAGGTTCCCGATCGTGCTCAGCAGGCCACCCGCGGCGACGGCGGAGCTGAGGTCGATTCCCCGCTTCTGGAGGAAGCGCACCTGCATGCCCGTGCCGCCGATCCCCGGCACGGCGAGGTTCGAGAACGACATGGCCACCTGGAGCTCGGTCGTCGGCCACAGCGGGAGCCGCAGCGGGACGGTGCCTTGCAGACCCACGGCGAACCCGACGTTCGACGCGAAGGACGCCACGAAGGCCAGAGCCAGCCACGACCAGTCGGCGGCGCCGAACGTGTGCAGCACCATGGAGGGCTCGCCGACGTCGCTGAGCAGGACGCCGGCGGCGACGAGCGTGCCGATCGCCAGGGCCAGGCTCGACCCGCGGATCCGTTGCAGCTGCACGGGCTCGGGGGGTTCGACGCCGAGGACCTCCCCGGCCGTCGCCCGCAGCTGGCCCAGGTAGCGACGCACCTGCCCGTGCCGGGCCGCCAGCTGCTGGCGGGTGGCGCGGGTGAGCACCGGCGCCTGCAAGAAGGGCAGCGCGTCGAGCACGGGCTGTCGCCCGAGCGTCGCGGCGGCAGCCTCGACGGCCCGACGCTCGCCGACGAGACCGGCGGTCGCGCCGAGGAGCTGGGCCACGTCCACCGCCACTCGTCGCGCGCGGGCGCTCGAGCTCCCGGCCGCGAACCCGACCAGGTACGGCCCGTCGGGGCCGACCACGACGTGGTCGGCGTCGAGCTGGCCGTGCACGAGATGGCCGGCGTGGAGCGCCGCGACCTGCCGCCAGGTCTCCGCCACGACGGCATCGTCGACCGCGCTGGGATCGAGGTCGGAGAGCTGGGCCCCGGCGACGGGCCGGAGGACGAGGAGGGCCGCGCGCGGCCCGGCGGTCCCGGCCGCCAGGACCGACGGGACCCGCACGCCCCGGTCCTGGGCCAAGAGCATCAGGAACGCCTCGTGCTCCACCTGCTGGAGACGGGTCCACGCCAGCGCGGGCCCGGAGTCCCGGTACACGATGAACCGCCAGAACTTGGCGAGGAACTGGGCGTCGGCCTCGTCGCGGCCGATGACCTTGATCCGGACCGGGCCGTGCCGGTCCTCGGCGGTCATCAGCGTGGAGCCAGTGAGCTGCCGCGACGCCAGCCGGACGTCGGCGGCGTCGATCCCGAGCTCGGCCACCGAGCGGCGGACCTGCTCGGAGGTCGGGCGCCCACCGGGAGAGCCGAAGGCGAGGTGCACGGCGGCGGCGACGGCCCAGCCGAGCACCAGTCCGGCGAACACGTCGTTCGGGTACGCGTTGCCCAGGTACATCGGCGCGAGGGCGCAGCCGATCACGAGGAGGGTCCCCACTCGCCGTGTCGGCCGGGTCACGTACGGCCGCGCCGCCCGGACCACCGCGGTGAGCAGCGCCAGGCGCACGGCCGGAAACGCCGGCGACGTGCCGAGGCGGGCGACCTCGCCGAGGCTGTGACCGAAGCTGGCGCCCTCGACCACGATCTGCCCGAGCAAGCGGCCGAACCCCCAGGCGAGCAGGCCGGCGAGGAAGAGGTCGCGGGCCAGCCGCCACCGGCGTCCGAACAGCGCCGCCCCGACCACGAGGGCGACGGCCCAGAGCCCGCTGAGCCGGTAGACGGTGTTGAAGACCGGCAGCAGCCAGTCCGGCAGCGTGTTGAAGAAGTCGAAGACGGACTGCTCGGTGGCGGTGATGCTGCTGGCGTGCTGCGCCGAGACGACGAGGAGCACGACCGCGACCGCCACTCGGATCCAGTCGCTCGTCCGACGTCGGTACGGCTCCTCCGACGCCGGCCCGAAGGTCGAAGCCCGCAACCGCCGGGCCCGCTCGAGCACCCCGGTCGCCTTCGTCCGCGCGCTCACCACGACCCAACCTTGGCATGCACCCGCCGTCGGGCCGCGGCGGGACGGCGACGCGTCGAGCACCCGATTCGGGCGGTCGCGGCCGGCCGACGCGGCGGCGTCAGGGCAGGTCGAACGCCAGCCAGCGCACCTCGACCTCGGCCACGACGGACGAGTCGAGCGCGCCGTGCTCGGTCGCGGCCCAGGCCCGGGTCCGCTCCGCGGCGGCGCGCAGGACGACTGCGGGCACGTCCCAGGTCCACGACCAGTGCCCGGCCTCGAGGCTGTTGATCATGGAGTCGAGCGTCGTCGTGCGGGTGGCCCGCACGAGCGGGAGGGACCGCTGGCGGGCGCCGAGCCCGCGCAGCGCCGCGGCCAGCTCCTCGCCGTCGTGGCGGGCGCCGGGGTGCTCGCCGGCGTCCGACCCGAGCTCGTGTCGGAAGCGGTCACGCACGGCCCGGCGCAGGGTGCTGCGGTCGTGGCTCCCTAGGTCGCTGAGGACGAGGCCGCCGGGCCGAACCACCCGCGCCAGCTCGACGAGGGCCGTCCGCCACGCCGGGATGAGGTGGAACACGTGCGACACCACGCCGGCAGCGAACCACGCCGCCGGGAACGGCAACGCGGTCGCGTCCCCTTGGACCAACGGGAACGCGATTCCGCCGGCCTTCTCGATGAGCACGGTCATCATCGGGCGCGAGAGGTCGACGCCGGTCATCGGGACGCCGGCCTCGTGGAGGGGCAGCGCGACGCGACCGGTGCCGACGCCGACCTCGAGGCAGGCGCCGCGGCCGTCGAGCTCGGAGACGAGGAGCTCGGTGACGCTCGCCGTCGCGGCGGCCCCGAGCCCGCGGGTGGCGTCGTAGTAGGGCGCCGCCCGGTCGAAGCTCCGGGACGACGTCTCCGCCACCGGGCGAGTATGGCCCGGGCGGGCCGCGGTCGGCTCCGACGAGACCGGCGCCGCGCCGGCCCGCCGGAGGCGGCGGCCTACCGTCGCTGCGGACCGCCGCCGGCGGCCCGGGGTCGGGCGGGACCGGCGTCCCGAGTCAAGGCGGAGGCGGATAGTGCCGATGCTGGACGGGACGGAGCGGCTCTGGTTCCAGGGCGACGCACGGCTGGGAGTGGGAACACGCATGGGTGAGCACGGTCGGGCCCGTGGCGTCGCCGCGATCCTCGTGGGCGTCGCGCTGCTGGTCGCGGGGCCGTTCGGGGCCACGCTGGCGGGCGCGTCCCGGGTCCCGGCGGGCGCGGCCTCGTCGGCCGGCGGGCGCAGCAAGGCGGGCCGCCCCGGCGAGCTCATCTCCGCGACCCCGATCATCGCCCCGGCCGGCGCTCGGGGATGGAGGGTGCTCTACCACTCCCGCGCCGTCGACGGTCGCGACGTCGCGGTGTCCGGCGTGGTCGTGGCGCCGACCGGCAAGGGGCCGGGCGGAGGCCGTCCGGTCGTGAGCTGGGCCCACGGCACCCACGGACTGGCCGACTCGTGCGCCCCGTCCCGTGCCATCGACGTCACGTACCGAATCACCGGCGTCCGCGACTTCCTGCGGTCCGGCTACGTGGTGGCCGCGACCGACTACGAGGGCCTCGGCACACCGGGCGAGCACCCGTATCTCGTCGGCCCGAGCGAGGCACGCGGGGTGCTCGACATCGCCCGCGCCGCCCAGCAGCTGCCGGCCGCGGACGCGAGCGCGAACGTCCTCGTCTACGGGCACTCACAAGGCGGCCAGGCGGCCCTGTTCGCCGGCGAGCTCGCCCACAGCTACGCCCCCCAGCTGCACCTCCTCGGCGTGACCGCGGTGGCGCCGGTGAGCGACCCGGCCGCCCTGCTGCCGACGGCCAGCCAGACGCCGGCGCTGCTCGGGTACGTCGTGATGGCCATGGTCGGCCTCCACGCCGCGTACCCGAGCGTGGATCTCTCCGGCGTCCTCACCCCCGAGACGCTCGGGAACCTCAACGTCGTCGACCAGCTCTGCAGCGACGACGTGATCGACTACTTCGCCCAGCGAACCCCGGCCCAGGTCCTGGCGCACAGCCCGGTCGACGTCCCCGCCGTCGCCGCGCTGCTCCGCCAGGAGCGGGCCGGCACCGTGTCCAGCGCCGCCCCCGTGCTCGTGATCCAGGGCGATCGCGACCTGCTCGTCCCGCAGGCCCAGACGGACCAATACGTGCAGCGCGCCTGCGCGGACGGCGACAGCGTGCTGTACCGCGTCTACCCAGGCCAGGACCACGTCGGGGCTCGGGACGCGTCGGTGCGCGACGTCGAGAGCTGGATGGCCGACCGCCTCGCTGGGATCTCGCCGCCGTCCAACTGCTGAGCCGCCGAGGCTTGCTCGGCGCGCGGCTCGTCGAGCCCGCGGCCGGGAAATGCTCAGCGCACGGCCCGGAGCGCCGGCCGTCCCGCGATCGCCGACGGTCGGCGGAGCATGACGACGACGTCGCTGTCGCCGATGTGATGCCGGGCGACCACCTCGAAGTGGAGCCGGCCCTCGTACAGGCGGAGCAGGGCGCGGGCTCGCCGGTCATCGGTCGACTGCACCGTCAAGGCGAGCGGGACGACGGCCGCGCTCGCGAGCGCGTCGAGCGCCTCGGTGGCAAAGGTGATGCCGGCACCGGGCTCCAGCGCCGCGAACTCGCCGACCACGACCGCGTCGGGGGCCTCCCGGAGCAGGGTTCGACGGATCCAGACCAGGCGCTCCAGGCGACGGCGCCGCGCCGCCGCCGCGACCACACCGACCACGGCGGCGAGCACCATCCACCGGGGGAGCCGGGGCGCCAGCCAGGCGCCGACCACGCCGGTGGCCACGATCGCGCTCGCACGCGTGCCGCCGATCCCGATGACCGCGGTTCGCTCTCGGTTCGTGACCGCACGGGTGACGAAGGCGAGACGGAACCAGTTCAGGAACCGGGCGACGGCGGCCGCGCGGGGCGGCCCGCGGAACCGGGCGGTCACCACCGCGGCGGCCGGCCACGCGCTTCGGGGCCCGACCGGCTCGGCAACGCCGCCGGTCTGCGCGATCAGCTGGTCGATGCGACCCACCGGCCGAGTCTCGCACGCACCTTCGCGCCGCGAGCTGAACGGTCGCGGTCAGCCGTGCGCTGCGAGGCCCGTGGCCGTGGCCTCAGGACTCGCTGGCGAGGTCGCCGAGGCCGGCCGAGCCCACGCCCACCACCGGGGGAGCCACCGCGAACTGCGTGAGGGCGGCCACGGTCTCGACCCCAGCGCCGTACCGCTCGCCCCGGCGGTCGAGCACCCGCAGCAGCGCCTGCACGCACGACTCGTCGAACTGGCGTCCGGCGTTGCGGTACAGCTCGGCGACCGCCTCCTCTTGCGGCATGGCCCGCCGGTAGGCGCGGCTCGACGTCATGGCG